>SAAM01000400.1 GCA_009929415.1 Clostridia bacterium
GACACACTTTGTGACCACAAGATTCGGAAACGTACTCGGCTCCAACGGATCAGTCGTACCACTTTTCAAGAGACAAATCGAAGAGGGAGGACCGGTAACTGTCACACACAGAGACATAGTCAGATATTTCATGACAATCCCCGAGGCATGCAGCCTTGTTCTCGAGGCCGGTTGTATTGGAAACGGCGGTCAAATATATATCTTTGACATGGGAGAGGCCGTCAAGATATATGACCTTGCTGAGAAAATGATTAGATTGGCCGGCAAAACTCCGGGAAAAGATATACAGATTGTGGAGACAGGCTTACGCCCTGGAGAGAAGCTATACGAAGAGCTTCTCGCTACCGACGAGAATACTCTACCCACCCCTCACCGCAAACTCCGAATTGCCAAAGTGCGACAGTACCGTTTTGACTATATCCGCCCCCGCATTCACAATCTTATTACAACTGCAGCAGAGTGGACAAAACCTCTTGAAGTGGTCAAGTTACTGAAAAACCTCATACCCGAGTTTGTCAGTCAATGCTCTCCTGATTACGAAAAACTGGACATTGAGAACGGTTACAAAGAAGAATTACCGAATGAACAAAAATTTATAGATAAATGAAACTCAGACATCTACTCACAGCGGCCGCAGGAATAACAATCCTGTCCGCCTGCGGCTCCGGCAAACACATCCCCTACATGAAAGATGCCGACAACATCAGCCAGTATGACCTGGAAAAGACAGCAAAGATCTACGAGGCGAAGATAATGCCCAAAGATGTACTTACCATCTCGGTGTACACAACTATCCCAGAAGCTGCAGCCCCGTTCAACCTCGGCTCGACAGCAGGAAGCGGCATTACAGCAACAACCGGCGGAAGCATCCAGGGTGCAGAATTACAGACCTACGTCGTAGACAACCAGGGCTTCATAGAGTATCCGGTTATAGGCAGGCTGAAGGTGTTAGGGTTGACAAGAGTTCAGCTGCAGGATCTTATCAAAAACAAGATACACCCCGGCTACATCACCGAGGTGCCCGTGATAAATGTCAGGTTTAAGAACTACAAGATATCCGTACTTGGAGAGGTTGCAAGACCGGGCTCCTACACCCTCATGAACGAGCAGTGCACAATATTCGATGCACTTGCCATGGCCGGAGACCTCACAATATACGGAAAGAGGGAGAACGTACTCCTGATAAGAGAAGATGCCACAGGCAAGAAGAGCATCTCGAGAATCAACCTCCAGAGCGCATCGCTCCTTACAAACCTGGACCTCTACTACCTCCAGCAGAACGACGTTCTTTATATAGAACCGAACAAGACAAGGGCAAAAGGCTCAGGTATCGGTGCATCAGAGACTATCACAATCTCAATCATCTCTACTCTTGTCTCCGTAGCAACACTAATCTTCACAGTATTTAAATTTAACCAGTAAGCAGACCACCATGCAAGATAGCCAGAATCCGAATCAGGTTGTCAATACCGAAGAGACACCCGAAATCGACATCAAACAGTTAGTTTTCATATTTCTCAGCAAATGGTACCTTTTTGCAATATCCACAGTCATATTGCTTGCATTGGGCTTTATATACCTTAAGATCCAGACCCCGGCTTACGATGTAAAGACCTCAGTACTGATCAAAGAGGATCAGAACAACATGCAGGAGAGCTTCCTGCTCGAGGACATGGGTATGAAAGGTTTCGCCAAGAGCAATATTGACAATGAGATAGGGACATTCAAGTCTCCGGACATGGTTTGTAAGATTGTGACAGATCTTGAGCTTTACACCTCATACAGATATGTACACAGGACCCGTTTCTACGAGCCTGACCTCTACAAACAGACCCCGCTCTATGTGAGGTGGGAAGATATGGAGCCCGAGAAGATACCTTGCTCCGTAAATCTCACATTCACTCCTAAAAGCGGAGGAAAGCTAAAGCTGGAGGCAGAGTTCCGCAATGAGTCAAAGACACTGACCATAGACAAACTTCCTTCGATAGTGTCACTGCCTATAGGT
>SAAM01000049.1 GCA_009929415.1 Clostridia bacterium
GGGAAGAAGATATTCACTATAAATGCTCCAAACGTTGAATATAAAGAGCTTTCCCTGTTTGATCTGGCTGCTCAGACGGGCGGAGGATCGGTAGACATGATCTCTGCCAGCGAGTCCCATTTCTCTCAGTACTCCCCGCCTCCATTCATGGCAGGAGCAGTAGAGATAGAGGTCGACAGATACACAGGAAAGATAGAGATCATAGACTATGTAGGCGTACTCGACTGCGGAACCCCTATAAACCCTAACCTTGTAAGGATACAGGCTGAGGGCGGAATAGCTCAGGGAATAGGAATGGCACTCTGGGAAGATGTGCGCTTTGATGAAAACGGAAAACTGCTCAATGACAACTTCATGAGCTACAAGATTCCGGGAAGGCTGGATATCAGGAACGTCAGAGTATACCTCGAGCCAACCTACGAGCCGACCGGTCCTTTCGGCGCCAAGTCTGTAGGAGAGCTCGTTATAAACACACCTTCTCCGGCGCTTGCCAACGCAATAGAGAATACTACCGGAGTGAGGCTGAGAGAGCTTCCTATGACATCTGAGAAACTTATGATGGCGATGTCATGCATGCGATAATACTTGCAGCCGGCAGCAGCAGGAGGTTTGGAGCAAACAAGCTCCTCTCCCTCCTGAACGGCCGGCCGCTTTTTTCATATGCCCTCGAAAATGCCCTGTCCTGCCCTGAGATAACAGATATAACGGTGGTCACTAGGTACAGGGAAATAGAGGAATATATAGAAAAAAATGTGGATATCCTGATACGTTTTGGACAGAAAGCCATCTCAGTTATCCACAATCCATTCGCAGATGAGGGAATATCTTCATCAATAAGGATAGGAACCAGCGCTGTCATGGACGCCGAGCTCCATGATGAGGGTACTCATCTTTTCGGCGATGCCTCTGCATCTTCAGTGATTTTCATGGTGGCAGACCAGCCCTTCCTGAAAAAGGATACCCTGTGCAGGCTGACGGCCTCGCACACAGAGGCTGTAAAGAGGGAAACTATTCCTGTAATATCCATGCTGTGCTGCGGCGATATGAGCGGAAATCCGGTCATATTCACCAGAGACTTCCTGAGCGAGCTGCTTATGCTAAAAGGAGATACAGGCGGAAAGGCCGTTATAAAAAAGGCCGTGTCCGGCGACGTGAAATTTTTCCTTAACAGAGTATATACAGATGATGAAAAAGAGCTTCATGACATAGACACAAAAGAAGACATGATAAAGAGCTGAGAGGCTCTTTTTTCATGTCTTCTGATATCATAACTTTAATTTAACAATCGTTTCTTCCTATATATAGTAAAGATTCTCCGTCGGGAAATATGGATCTGCGGTAACATCTATTCCCAGCTTTCCGTATGTCTGATCGTCGTTCTTGCTCAGTATCGTAGTCGAATGGGCCTGTGTCCCGCTGAGCTCTCCCAGCATCGAGAGCGCCGCCTTGGCTACAGGGTTTGTCGTAGCGCTTATAGTGAGTGCTATGAGGACTTCTTCGCACGAAAGGAGTGGATTCTTGTTTGAGAGTATGTTGCTCTTGAGGTTCATTATCGGCTCAAGTATCTCCGGAGCTATAAGATGTATCGAGTCATCAAGGTGTGCAAAGTGCTTTACGGCATTCAGCAGAACTGCCGCTGCGGCATCCATGACGTTGGTCTTTCTTCCGGTAACTATGGTTCCATCTCTGAGCTCGAGCGCTACCGCAGGGTATACGTTTACGTCCTGGCGCTTGTACTTCTGGGATTTTGCTCTGGCTGGCTCTACACACTTCCTGTCTGACTCCTTAAGACTGAGCTCTTCCATTATAAGCTTCGCTCTGTCTGCAGTTTCCTTGTCTACATAGCCTTTCTTGTATTCGCATGCCGTCTTGAAATATCTTCTTATTATCTCCTGGCGTGAGGCTTCCTGTACCACTTCATCGTCGATTATGCCACATGATATCCTGTTCACGCCCATATCCGTAGGCGACTTGTACACGGATTCCTCTCCAGTTATCTTCTCTATTATTCTCCTGAGGACCGGAAAAGCCTCTATGTCCCTGTTATAGTTTACGGCAGTCTCGCCATATGCATCGAGGTGGAATGAGTCTATCATGTTGACATCTCTGAGGTCTACTGTTGCGGACTCATATGCGATGTTGAGTGGATGCTTTAGCGGCACGTTCCATACAGGGAATGTCTCAAACTTGGAATATCCAGCGGCTCTTCCTCTCTTGTTCTCATGATAAAGCTGACTCAGGCAGGTCGCGAGCTTTCCGCTTCCCGGGCCTGGAGCTGTCACGACTACTATCGGCTTTGAAGTCTCTATATATGGATTCTGACCATATCCGTCATCACTCACTATAGTATCCACGTCTGTAGGATATCCCTTGGTGGCTCTGTGCTTGTATACCTTTATCCCTCTGCGCTTGAGCTTGTTCATGAACACTGTCACAGATGGCTGGTCGTTGTATCTAGTTATTACTACGCTGTTGACTTCAAGCTCGTGTCCCCTGAGGTCATCGATAAGCCTGAAGACATCCATGTCGTAGGTTATCCCGAAATCTCCCCTTATCTTGTTTCTCTCAATATCTCCCGCATAGACGCACATGACTACCTCTACCTTTTCCTTAAGCCTGTTCAGAAGCTTTATCTTTGCATTCTCGTCAAATCCCGGCAACACTCTTTTTGCGTGCATGTCAAACATGAGCTTTCCTCCGAATTCAAGGTAAAGCTTGTCATAGTTGTTTACTCTCTCGAGTATGTATTTGGACTGTTCCTCCAGATACTTAGCATGATCAAATCCGATTTTCATATTTCCTCCTCTTTAAATCAGACAGTTCAGGCAAAATTTTATCCGCCTGAACTGATTTATCGCAACATAATTGTGTCTTGTATAATTAATGTTTCTATGATAACACAAAATAATGCTCAAATCAATATTCTGTCATTATATGAGAATTACATTATTTATGAAAACGCTTGCTGAATAATAAGTGTTAAAAAACAAACAATTCAAAAATTTTTCAAGTTTGTTAAATTTTGTCTTCCGTTATAAAACAAACTGTGGTATTATGTTAAATATATTAGTACATATACATAATAAGAAAGAAAAACGCCTTTATTTTATATTCATAATATTTATTCCAGCTTAATGGTAACGCTTTCAAATGTGTATGTCCTATTTTATTAATATTATAGGAGGAATAATCTATGAGCAATCTTATGAAAAAATGGAACAGCCTGAGCCTGGTAAAGAGAATCTTTGTCGGCCTTGTTATCGGTATAATACTGGCAGTAACTGTTCCAGAGCAAGTTAGTGGTATCACAATATTTGGAGCACTATTCGTTGGTGCACTTAAAGCTATCGCACCTATCCTGGTATTTTTCCTTGTTATGTCTGCTATCTCTGGCCACAGAGAAGGTACTGAGACAAACATGAAATCTATCATAATTCTTTACCTTGCTGGAACTTTCCTTGCAGGACTTGTTGCAGTTATTGCAAGCTTTATGTTCCCAGTAACACTTACTCTTGGAGCAGGAGTAGACAGCATCACGCCTCCAGGAGGAGTTGTTGAAGTACTTAAGACACTGTTAATGAACGTAGTTGACAACCCAGTTAAAGCACTGTTCAACGCAAACTACATCGGTATCCTTGCATGGGCAGTAGTACTTGGTCTTGCTATCAAGGGTGCATCTCAGACTACTAAAGACATGGTTACTACATTTGCAGAAGGTCTTGCGCAAATGGTAAGATGGGTAATCAACTTCGCACCACTTGGAATCATGGGTCTTGTATTTGATGCAATCGCTACAAGCGGACTAGAGTCACTTTTAAGCTACGGACAGCTTCTTCTTGTTCTTGTAGGATGTATGTTCTTTGTTGCACTTGTGGTTAACCCGCTTATAGCTTTCTTATTCATGCGTCAGAACCCTTACAAGCTTGTGCTTATGTGTCTTAGAGAAAGTGGAATAACTGCATTCTTTACTCGTAGCTCTGCTGCGAACATACCAGTAAACATGGCTCTTTGTGAAAAGCTTGGACTTGACAAGGATACTTATTCAGTATCTATACCGCTTGGAGCTACTATAAACATGGCTGGAGCTGCAATAACTATATCAGTTCTTACGCTTGCAGCAGTTAATACTCTTGGAATCCAGGTAGACATGGGAACAGCTCTTCTACTGAGCATACTTTCTGCAGTAAGTGCCTGTGGAGCATCTGGAGTTGCCGGCGGATCACTTCTTCTTATACCTCTTGCAGCAAGTCTTTTTGGTATACCAAATGATGTTGCGATGCAGGTTGTTGGAGTTGGTTTCATCGTAGGAGTTATCCAGGATTCATGCGAAACAGCTCTTAACTCTTCAACTGACGTTCTTTTCACTGCAATAGCAGAATTTGGAAAGAGACGTAAAGCCGGAGAAAAAATAGTAATAAACACTAAATAATAAATATTTATAGCTAATAAATACTCAATAGCATAAAAAAGAGTGCAGATTTTTTAAATCTGCACTCTTTTTCTATTGCTTTTCAACCCTCACCACCAGAGTCATCAGCTCCGCAGCTGAGGCCGTCCCGTCTATTATTCCATTTTTTACAAAAGCCACCTCGTCACACAGCCTTGCTACTTCGCCCCGGCTGTGGGATACAAATATAGTTCCCGATACCTTATCCATTACTTTTTCAATTTCTTTCTCCGTATTCATCCGGAGGTCTTCATCGAGAGCGCTGAGAGGCTCATCCAGAAGCAGTATTTCCGGCTGAGATGCTATCAGCCTTGCAAGCGCTACTCTCTGCTTCTGACCCCCGCTCAGCTGAGAGGGGTATCTGTCTTCCAGGCCGTTCAGCCTGAAACTTTCGATGCAGCTTTCTAATATATTATTTCTTTCTTTTTTGTCTCCTGTCCTCAGGCCTGCCATTATATTCTGCCTTACCGTCATGTTGGGAAAGAGGGCATAGCTCTGAAACAGATAGCCAGCGCGTCTCTGCTGAGGCTTTATGTTTATCTTCTTTTCAGAATCAAATAGCACTCTGTCTCCAATCGATATGAATCCCTTATCCGGATTCTCGATTCCTGCCAGGCACCTGAGAGTCATGCTCTTGCCTGAACCGGAAGATCCAAAAAATCCGAGCTTCCTGCAGTCAGAATCTATGTTGACATCTAGAATAAAGCTCCCCATTCTCTTCGTGAATTTTGCCTTAAGCTTCATCTCATATCCCCTTTTTGTGAAATCCGATTCATAAGGATAACCGCTGCAAGCGAAATAGCCAGTATTATTACAGCCCAGTTATATGCGAGAGCCCTGTCTCCCGACTGTATTGCCGTATATACCGCCAGCGCCATCGTCTGTGTCTTTCCCGGTATGTTGCCTGCTATGATGACCGTAGCTCCAAATTCTCCCATGGCTCTCGCAAATGCCAGTATTGTTCCTGAGAGTATCCCATACCTGCAGTTGGGAAGTATCACCCTGAAGAATATGTCCTTCTCCGACATTCCAAGCGTTCTCGCTGAATATATGAGGTCCTGATCGAGCTGTTCAAATGAAGCCTTGGCAGCCCTGTACATCAGCGGAAAGGCTACCACAGAGGATGCGATCACCGTAGCCGTCCAGGTAAAGACTACAGTCAGGTCATGTTTCATGAGCAGGTTTCCTGCAGGCCCATTTTTTCCAAACAGCACCAGAAGAAAGAATCCTGTTACTGTTGGCGGAAGCACGAGCGGTATTGTAAAGATTCCATCCACCAGATTCCTGAAACGTCTTATCCTCATTACGAACCAGGCTGCGGCTATACCTGAAACAAAAGCTGCCGCGGTTGCTGCAAGAGAGGTCTTTATAGAGATCAGCAGTGGTGAATAATCCATTTTCAAATTCTCCTTTTATGAAAATCCATTTTTTCTGAATATGTCCAGCGCTGCTTCCGATTCAAGAAACTCAGCAAAGGCCTGTGCGCCCTGCGCGTTTGCAGATTCGTTTATCACAGCCATCGGATATTCAATTTGCGAATGTGCCTGAGGATCTATAACAAATGCGATTTTTACATTTTTACTGCTTACAGCATCTGTCATATATACAATCCCGGCATCTGCTTCACCTGACTCTACCCATGAAAGCGTAGTCTTTGCATCCGGGGCAAGGACCATCTTGTCGCTTATGCTTTCTGTGATTCCATAATACTCAAGCGCCTCAGATGCATACTGACCGACTGGTGCCACGGAAGGGTCTCCGCAGCTTATGACCTTCAAGCTGTCCTTTGAAAGATCTTCTATTTTTTCCGGAACATTCCCGCTCTTCAGAGGCACGATTACAACAAGTGAATTACTGAGCAGCGACCTTCGGCTGCCTTCCTTTATGAATCCTTTATCCTCCAGTACATTCATCTGCCTTGCTCCGGCAGAAAAGAACACGTCGACAGGCGCACCCTCTTCAATCTGAGCCTGTAGCGCTCCCGAGCTCCCAAGATTGAGTGCTATGTCATACTCCGGATGCTCGCTCTCAAAAACAGCCTCGATTTCTTCAAGCGAAGACTTCAGGCTTATTGCTGCAGATATATTTACTGCAGATTGCTTTTCACAGCCTGTCATCGAAGCGATAAGCACTGCCAGCAAGATTAAGTAAGTAATTTTTTTCATGACTTTTACCGTTCCTCTGTCTCTTCTATATTAAGTATATTTTTAACTACAAATTGAGTATACATCAGTATCATTTTTGTGTCAATTGTGATAAAATCCTCTCATGGAGGTGATTTCTTGATCAATGATATCTTAAGGCACAGGATAATTTCATTCGTAGGGAGCGGTGGAAAAACCACACTTATGTTTGCAGTTGCGAAAAAGCTTTCACAGCTTGGAAAGAAAGTGATAATAACCACCAGCACAAAGATATATCTTCCCACGGATTATAATGTAGTGCTTCTTGATAAGGAATGTCTCTCTTTGGCAGCTTCTTCTCTCAAGGATGATCCTATATGCGTAATCGGCTCTCCATGCCCAGGTACAGGCCTTTTTGAGCCTCAGAAGCTATGCTTCTGTGAACAGTTCGGCCTCACTCCAAAAGATTTCCTCAAGGTTGCAGATTTTGTGCTCATAGAAGCTGATGGCTCAAAGCATATGCCCCTGAAATTTCCTGGAGAAAACGAGCCGGTAATCCCGGCTGAAAGCGACATGGTAATAGCCGTTGCCGGAATGTGGTGCGTCGGTCATCCTGTATCAGAAGTATGTCACAGATATGAGCTCGCCTGCCGCTTTCTATCAGATGAGTACGGATGCTATATAGGACCGGATCATAAAGTCACGAAAGAGGATGTGCTGAGAATAATGAACAGTGTTCACGGATATCGAAAAAACGTTGGTAAAAGAGCATTCCTGAAATATATATTCTATGACAGGAAAGATTATATCAACTTTCAGATTTAGAAATTTATAAGATGGATGGAGGAAAATCATGAAAAAAAACATATCAAGATCAGATTTCTATAAAGACATAATCTCTGATTCAGCTAACAATAAGAAAGACGCTTTCATACTGACCGTGACAGACGAATCGAACCTTGGCAGCAAGGCTCTTGCAAGCAGAAAGCAAGATGGAAGCATATCCCTTGATCTGATACAGGATTCAGCTCTTGAAGAATACTGGAAAAATCTGATTTCAGGAATAGATCTTTCAGGTTCTACATACCAGGACGGTGAAACTTCAGTCTTTATAGAAAGCATCAGCCCGAGGATCCCTGTAGTCATATGCGGCGGAGGCCATGTAAGCCTTGCGCTTTCAAAATTATGCAAGTTCATGAACTATGACCTCATCATACTTGAAGACAGAGAGGAATTTGCAAATACCGAGAGATTTCCCGATGCGAAAAGAATAATTGTGGATTCCTTTGAAAACATATTCGAAAATAATGACTTCGAGCCCAATGCCTGTTTTGTGATAGCTACAAGAGGCCATTCCCACGATGCCCTGTGCCTTGAAAACATAATGAGGCGGGATTTCATGTATGCCGGAATGATCGGTAGCCGTGCAAAGGTCCAGAAGACAAAAAATCTGATTCTCTCCAAAGGCTTCACCGAAGAGGATTTTGATAATATACACACTCCAATAGGCCTTCCAATAGGCGGACAGACCCCTGAGGAAATAGCTGTCAGCATAATAGCTGAAATTATACAGACAATAAATAATGATCCCAAGTCGTACTTCAGTGATTCAATTAAAAATGCCATACTAAGCTCAGATTCTCCTGCAATTCTCGCAAAGATAATAAATAAAAAGGGTTCTTCACCAAGAGGCATAGGAAGCCAGATGATCATACGAATAGATGGTTCCATAGCGGATACAATAGGCGGAGGTACAATAGAGCACCTCTGCATACAGGATGCCGTAAAGCTGCTTCATGAAGATGAGCCAAGGCCTTTTATCAAGAACTTCATCCTCAGCAACGAAAATGCCGCAGGAATAGGCATGTGGTGCGGCGGGGCAGTGGATATACTGTTCGACATCGTTTAAAAAATCGGGAAACAGAATTGAAAAAGCAAAGCCAGTGAGGAATACCCATCTGACTTTGCTTTTTAATTTAAAATCTTATATTTCGAACTTGTCCACAAGGTTTTGCAGAAGCTCCGCCTGATTTGAAAGCTCCTTGCTCGATGCAGCGCTTTCTTCTGCCGTAGCCGCATTTGTATGAACTACAGATGCTATCTGCTCAAGACCCTGATTTATCTGAGATACTGCAAATGCCTGTTCCTGCGATGCGTTTGCGATGTCAGTTATCGTTGATGTTATCTGTCCTGTGTTTTCATAGAGCGCCTGAAGATTTGCCGCTGCCTCATCTGCGAGAGAGCTTCCTTCCTCAACAGCCTTCATGGAGCGTTCTATCAGATGAGCCGAATTCTTGGCCGCCTCAGAGCTTTTTGCAGCAAGATTTCTTACTTCATCCGCAACTACTGCAAAGCCCTTGCCTGCAGCTCCTGATCTTGCCGCTTCGACTGCAGCGTTGAGCGCAAGTATGTTTGTCTGGAATGCTATGTCATCTATCGCTTTTATTATGGTCCCAATTTCTGTAGACCTTGCATTGATCTCGTTCATGGCCTCTACCATTTCCTGCATCTGTCTGTTGCTCTCGCTTATCCTCTGGCTGGCCTTCACCATGCTTTCATTGGCTTTTACCGTGTGCTTCGCATTGTCATCTATCTTTGAAGCCACGTCGCTTATAGTGGATGAAAGCTCTTCTATTGAGCTTGCCTGCTCGGTAGTACCCTGCGCGAGTATCTGAGATCCTGTCGAAAGCTGCATGGAGTTGCTGTTTACCTGCGTCGCCACTTCCTTTATCTCATAGATGGTCTGGCTCAGAGTATCTCTTATATCAAAGAGTGCCTCCTTGATAGTCGAAAACTCTCCCGCATATTCCTGTCTGAGGTCAAACTGAAGGCGACCTACCGCAATCTGATTGAGGACTTCTGTAATCTCTTCTATATAGTGGATATAGGACTTGAGCCTTACTACCGTGTCTCCCAGAGCTTCAGCCACTTCGCCTATCTCGTCGTCAGAGTCAGCCTTTATCTCCACGTCAAGGTTTCCTTCCGCTATCTGTGATGCGGCATATGAAAGCCTGTTTACGGATTTAGTTATGTTCTTTGACATGAAAACGATTGCCGCTATTACAAAAAGTATTCCCGCTGCGAAGAGACCGAGGATTATGTTCCTTATATTTGCATTCGTGCTGTAAGCTTCATCTTCAGTTATTCCCGTAATGACTACCCACTGCGAGCCTTCTACTGCGCTTGTATCTCCAACGTATTTCTCTCCGTTCATCTCATATTCGACAGGTCCGAAAGTCCCTGAGGATACTGATGTTATGAGCTCTGATGATATATCCGTGTCTGATATGTTCTTCTGAACGTATTCTTCCTGTGGATGATATATTATATTACCGTTTTCATCAATCAGCATTATGAATCCGCTTTCTCCAAGCTTGAACTGAGAAAGCACCTGCGAAAGCTGGCCGATCTGAATATCATAGGCAAATGCGCCTACTACTTTGTCCGTCTTTGGATCTATTACAGGAGAGGCAACCGTGATGACCAGAGAATCAACGGCAGTATCCTTGTATGGAGGAACTACCACAGGCCTTCTGAGTTCATTTACCACATACCATGGACGCGTTGTGACATCAAAGGTCTCATCTGTAACTATATCATCCGAAGCTATTATCTGACTGGAGTCAAAATCTGCAATCCACACTCTGAGGATGTTGTCCGGATCGATTACAGTATAATTGATAAGACTTGTCCGTATCTGTGACCACTGAGGCTTGTCCGCAAATTTTTCTCCAGGCTTTGTATCTATAATATAATTTATAATTTCTGAAGTGCCTGCGCCTGTCTGTGATGTTGAAATATAGTCTGCAAGAAATGAGCTTACCTGTTTTGAAAGATACATCGAGTCTGATGTCAGATTGTTTTTTACTATTCCTGAAACCGATTTGTTTACCGAAGACATTATCGTGAAACCTGC
>SAAM01000401.1 GCA_009929415.1 Clostridia bacterium
CATCCACCACAACCAATTTCCCATTCTCACCGATATGTGAGTAAAAGGATTTATCGGCTCTTGTCAAAGCGAAATTGATGGCAAAGGTTCTGCCGGCAAGGTCTCTGTCAAAGCCGATATAATGCTTGGCATGATTGGTCTCTGCAAACATCCCCTTAAACTGATGAATACTTGGATTGCCGCCTGTACTTACAAAGACTGCATTTTCCAAATCGTGGAGCTCTTGTTCGAATTCACGAATCTCTTCATCTCCTCTGTACGAACTTTTACTTTGCATGTCTTCATAGCCACCAATGGTATCTTCCAACTGCTCTTTCTGAATCTGATAGTATGCCATTGCATCAAATGCACTCTCAAACCAATAAACATGTTTGGCTTGATCCAAAGGCTCACAAGACAGATTGGCTATCCACATTCCTTCGGTTGCGTTGGTTCCTGCTGCCATACCTTTATAGATGGTCTTTCCTTGTGCATTGGTTCTGCTTCGTTCTTCCAGTCCCACAAATGTTCCAAGATTATTGGGCTTCTGCATCGGAAAAGAGAGGTTGGCATATTCCTTACCATAGCTTCCTTTTCGGATGGCAATGAAGAAGTTATTGTGAAAATCTCGTTGGGTATCAAGGCTAATACCTCTGTTCTTGAAATAAGGGTAGAATGCCTTTTGGGAATCCCAATCATTCAGCCGAAAATCCAGTCGCTGATAGTCATTGATATTAAACACTCGTTGGGAACGTTCTCTCTCGGCTATGATTGAAGGTCGTTCTGGTATCGGATTGTTCAGCAGTCTATTGCAGACCAAGTTGACCAACCTGTCAGCATTCATGCCCGGTGTATAGTCACTGAACAAATGTGGATGCTCCTTGATGAAGCTGATAACATTATAATTCTTCAGTTCAGGTGGCTGGAAACAACAAAGGCCATTTCCTGTGACAATATACTTATCGCCACGGACACGTTTACCATTGCTATCCATACGGACATATGATGGGTAACGCAAGCCATCACGCCTGTTGAGCTGATAGCCTGCATCTACCAATAAGTCCTGTATGTTGATGCGACTCTTAAAATCGTCGTAGGTTAATTCTGCCATAGGCTGTCTATTTAGTGTTCGAATACTTCCATGACTTTGGTTTCAGCAATGTTGGCCATGGTAAATTCTTCCATGCTTTTGTCCATTACGGTATTCACATTGCTAAGGGCTACTTCCAAGTTGGCAGCCTGTACCAGATAGGTTACATTCGTGCGTTTCTCGGAACCGGTCTCTTCATCCAAGGTGATAAAGGACAGTTTTACCTTGAACCATTTGTCATCCTCTTCATCATCGCTGAAGAAGACTTCTTTATAAGGTGCGGGATTGATATTCTTGATTTCGATACCACCACGCACTCGTGTTTTAAGTTCTTTCAAAGATCTGCTTTCTGCTTCACCGAAACTCATGGCATCTGTGGTGTATATTTCGTTGGCCTTCTTTTCGGTGCCGTCTTCCATCTGTTTGAGATAGCACACTGTCACCTCAAACCAATAAGCTGTTTTTGCTCTCATGTTCTATTTTAGTTTTAGTGTAATTACGCAGATACTATGAAATGTATATACTATCTGTAGTAATACTATTAAAGTAGTATCTGCACAATATCTGTTTGTTACGTCTGTTATTACATACCATGATGCAACTCTCTGTGCATCATTTCAGTGTTTGCTGCCGCTTCAAAGTTACGGGCTGCAACATCCATCGGTGTATCTACGCCAGGCTTGAAATACGCTCTTGGCTCCGGGCCATGATGGTGTTCCATATAGACTTCAGGAGCTGATCCATGATGATGAAACCCTCTGCCCAGTTCACCCAAGACAGTCGCTCCGGCAAGTAAGGCAGCTCCGATTTTTACTCCTAATCCAACACCATCCCCATCCCCACGGCCTTTCATCTCTACTTCTGGAAAGACTTTGGAGAAGAGTTTCATGCGGTGGTAGTCATCAATGGCCATGAACTTGTCATACTGCTTTTG
>SAAM01000402.1 GCA_009929415.1 Clostridia bacterium
TCGAAAGGCTCAAGCAAGAAAAGCTGTTCAGCCCGCTTGAATTGAGATGGGAAGCAGGACAAACGGCATGAAGTCACTATTTGTTAAAAACAGCCAAGATTTTTTGAAGTTCATTGACTAATCCCTTTACTGCCTGAATCTCTGTATCGAAAGTTTCCTTTGGGAAGAGAGTTATATCCACCTCAGCATTCGCACGAAGTTCTGGAGTATTTCTGTATGACTCGAGCAGATTATACAATTCTTCAATCGATTGGATTAGGCTTGGATTTTTTAAGGTAGAAAGCCGTGTCTTTACTTCTTCCTCGATGCTCAGGAAAAATTTCTCTATCTTCCTTGAGGCAAGGTATCTTATGTGAGAATCAATTGTAGATACCTCAAAACTTTTGCGCGTAAGCTTCAATTTTTCACAAAGGCTTGTTACTGATAGATCCGCTTTGTCCTTAAGGTCCTTAAGTTCTGTCTCCACCTTCTGTCTGAGTTTGCATACGTACTCGTATTGATCCTCGTGTAAGGGGTACTGCCTTTCAATATAGCCCAAATGCTCTTCAACTGTTAGATCAAGATATGTAGGGGCGTTGTTCATAGTATGTCTCCTGTAATAGTGATTACATCGGCATAGTCATCAGCATGGAAATAGGTTTCACTCATTCGCTGAGTCGAATGGCCAGTCAGTGTTTGTACTTTTACTAGTGGCACACGAGCATTGATCAGGAGGCTGTTGAAGAAGTGCCTCCACGAGTGAAAGCAGATTCGACGTTCTTTTCTGATCTCTTCTGAGATCCCGATATGCTTCAATGCTTCATGAAAGGTTCTCTCAATTATCTTCTGATCAAGGGGAGCTTCACGTTTGCGCCCAAAGAAAATAAAGTCATCTGGTTCTTTATAGGGCGAGAATTCCATGACGGTTCTCAATGCTTCCTGGGTTCGTTGGGGTAGGGGGATATTACGGCTTCTGCCAGTCTTGGTTCCCTTGAGGCCGTGACCTCGCTCCCATGAGGAGGAGACTTCAACGTACCCGTCAAATACGCATTTTCTCTGCAATGCCCTGATTTCTCCCATTCGCATGCCTGTGGTTGCTGCAAGCAGGTTGATAGCAAAGTAGCGATTGTCTCTCCACGGTTGTGCGAAGAAGGCTTTGACCTCTTCAACGGTTAGGATGCCTCGATCCTGGTAATTATTGGGGAGTAGTTCAATGATAGGCAGTTTTTGGATGTATTTCTGTTTATAAGCCTGTTGTAGTATTACACGGAGAGCAAGAAGGATTTTGTTGATTGTACTCGGTGCTTTTCCTAGTACCACTAATTCCTCAGCAAAGGCTTCGATCATCTCGTCATCAATCTTAGAGAGCTTTAGGTCCCCATACTCTGGTATTAGGTAATTGTTGACTATGGCGTTTTGGTTTTCGGCATGTCTGCGACCAAAGGACCTTCCTCGACGCAACTGCGATTTTACAAATGGACTATCGTAAGCGAAGAAGTCCTTGGCAAACTCTGAGAAGTTGATGTTTTCCTTGAGAACTACCTGTCCTGAAGAGAGGTAGTTGATAGCCCAAGCTTCAGCTGCACTCTTGGTGCGCTGTCCTGAACTTTTTGCGGTGCCAAAGCTCCCGTCATCAAGTCTGAACCTTATATAGTAGATTATCTGTCCAGATTCGAGGCGTCGTTTCCATAGAGAGTAGGGTTTTTTATTCATGAAATCCTCCTGATATTTACAGTAGGCTCAATGTTTTTGCTACAATCTGTGCTACAGGGTACCTGTGGTGGATAAAAAAGCCCCTCAGTGAATTATGCAATTCATTGAAGGGCAAGCAATTAAAAGTAATCGGGCTGGACGGATTTGAACCGTCGACCCCTTGTCCCCCAGACAAGTACGCTAAACCCCTGCGCTACAGCCCGAACATAATATCGGTCACCCGACAGGAACGAACCTTAGCATAGAAGCATACTTGTGTCAATAAATGGATAATAGGTAGTCAAAGAAAGATTTTTCAAGTAGTATTAG
>SAAM01000403.1 GCA_009929415.1 Clostridia bacterium
ACTCTAAAATTAAATTCTTTCTGTACATCTCGTACAGCTTCTTGTGCTTGCTCCACTACAATGTCTGCTATCTCTTTTGTTCGGCAGGCTACTTGTATCTCATCATGACTCCATGCCATGTATGCAAAGTCTCCACTCCAATCGTGTGTCAATCCTAACTCCTGTAGGCGTTCTTCAGTGCGTGTTATCCATCTCTTGCATATCAATGCCCCTGCGGACTGCAATAGTAGGTTCAATGCACTGTGTAGAGACCGTACATGGAGTTTTCTGCCGTCTAAACCTTTTAGCCATTTCCTTTGGTATACCCTACAGTGCTTTGCTATATCGTAAGGTGCTAATGTGTCTTTGATAGTAGACTGTAACTTTTTGATTGCAGGTGTATTCTTAAGGAATTTCGCTTTTAGTTTCTTTCCGTCTTCGGCAGTTCCCCCTACGATTTCCCCTATTTTTTCGTTACCTGCTCCGTAAAGGAAGCCATAGATAAACGTCTTTGCTTGGCTTCTTGTCTCTAGCCCTGCGTTCTTCTGATTAGCTGTATGAATATCGCCATTCAGAATTTCATGAGCATATGCTCCGTTATCATATGGATATAAAAAATGAGCTAGACAACGAAGTTCTAGCCCTGAGCAGTCAATACCTGCTTGATACCAACCATCAGGAACATGAAAGAGTTCCCTGCATTGATGTCCATAAGGGCTGTCTATTGATGGTACTTGCGATACATTTGGTCTACTATGAGTAGCTCGTCCTGAGACTGCTCCATTAGGATTTACTTTACCATGAATTTTATCATCGTCACCGACTAACTTAAGCCATGCGTTTTGTCCGTCTGCAATTTGTCCTAAACGCTTAGACAACATAAAAGCACGACTGTATAGTTCTGCTATACGAATTACTTCAGGGCTTGCGTCAGTATCATTGATAATTAGCTTGAGGGTTTCCTCGTCCAATTTTAATTTTCGGTTGATTTCTTCTCCCTCATCTCCCCTTTCAATCTCGTACATCGAATCTAACGGGAATGTATATCCAAAGTGTTCTCCTAGAATATACTGAAGTTGTTGTCTAGAATTGATTTTGAATTCCTTGTATTTCTGTACAGGGACTCCTGCTTTATACCCTAGAGTTTTGTTGTCTCGTTTAGGTATAAAGATTCTATCAGGAATTGCGGGAACGTACTTTTCAAGTTCCTTTACGACAACCTCTAATTCGTGTCTAATGTCTGACTCCAGTAGCTTTGCTTTAGGAATATCAAACGGGAATCCATTGGTCTCCTGCTTCTGCATTAACCATTGGGCTTTGTGTTCAATTTCTGAGGAATGCTCTGTGAATCCTTTATCCACTAACTTTATATATAACTTATGAGTTACTCTGACGTCCTGCTTGTTGTATTCTAGCATTTCTTCGTTAAATACAGCCCATGCGTCTTCATTGTCTTCGCTGTATGTTCCTTTTAGCTCGCCTAAACGATACCCATAAGCTTTCAATGAGTGGCTTCCATACAGCTTTCTTGGTAATATACCTTTTCTCATGAACCCCATATCAATATCTTTGATATTACTATAGACCAATCTTGCAAGTACTAATGTATCCACTACCTTTTCATGGTCAAAATGAACATCGTATAGCTTCTCCATAGCAGGAATATCAAATGCTATTACATTGTGTCCACAAATAGAATCACCATGTAACAACATTTGTACTCCTTGTTCAATTTCATCAGGTCTGAATAAATGGAATTCCTTAGTGTCGGTATCATAGATAACCATACAATGAATTGTAGTTAGTGTGTCTAGCAAGCCATCTGTTTCAATGTCAAATACTAGCATAGTGTCTCCTATAGAATTCGTTTAGCTTCCAGTTCCTTAATTTCCTTTTGTAAAAGACCTTGCTGTTCCCTTAGCTTTACAATGATTGCTTTACATTCAATTAATGCTTTATGACGTGCTTCAATTCGCTTATCAAGAAGTTCCTCATGTTTTTTCAGCAAGTATTTTTG
>SAAM01000404.1 GCA_009929415.1 Clostridia bacterium
GGGAGAAATGAAGAGCTGGGCTGTGTGTCTGAGAAACATCGACAAAGTTGTCTCTGTCTCCAGCGGCTCACTTTCTGATTCACCCGAGGGTGCGATGATTACTTTCAGTGCACAAGAGAAGGGGTGCAGGATTGTGACTGCTTAAATCAAAGAGAATCTTCCATCAGGGCCTTCAATGTGAGGGCCCCTCAAGGATTTCCTGCTTAGCCGATTGTATTCTTCAATACTCCCGGACCTTCGATGATGGAAACAAACTTCGTTTTCTTGCTAATTGCAATGGCAAGTTCGGCCTCATAGTCAAGGTACTTGTAAATCGCCGGATTTTGGATGGCTTCATCGTAGGCCATGAAAGCGGCTGAGCCTGTTCATAGACTCTTTTTGTGTTTATACACATAAAAAGTACAAATATGCTTTACAAAGGTATGTACTTTATGATTGACTTGAACTGAAAGTGTGTGGAAACACAAAAACGGAGTGTGTTTATGATTATACAAAGAGACAGATATCTGAAGAAGCTGATCGAAAGAAAAGAGAATGGACTCGTAAAGGTCATTACTGGCATACGCCGTTGTGGGAAAAGCGTTCTTCTGAATACTATCTATCATGACTATCTGTTGGACTCCGGGGTAAAAGAGTCCCAAATGATAATGCTGGCTTTGGATCAGGACATTAACGCCAAATACAGAAATCCACTTATACTAGGTGAGTATATAAGGAAGATGGCTTCACAATCAGATGAAATGCATTATGTTTTTCTTGATGAGATACAAAAAGTTGCTGAAATCAAAAACCCGTATCTTGAGTCCAATGAAGAAAAAATAACGTTCGTCGATACACTTCTAGGTCTTATGGCAATTAAAAACATCGACCTTTATGTTACTGGAAGCAATTCGAAAATGCTTTCTAGTGATATTCTGACAGCATTCCGTGGCAGAGGGGATGAGATACGCATGAATCCTCTGTCATACAGTGAGTTCTATTCTCAATATGGCGAAGACAAAAGGCATGCATGGAGGGACTATTTCACATATGGTGGCATGCCTTTTGTCCTTAGCAGAAGAAGCCATGAGGATAAAGCAAAATATCTCAGTGATCTGTTTTCAAAGATATATATAACTGATGTTGTTGAAAGGAACAGGATTTTGAATGACAGGGAGACACTGGAAGATCTTCTGGATTTTACTGCATCGGCAATTGGTTCCTTGACAAATCCAACCAGACTGGAGCATACGTTTCTTTCACTGAAAAAACAGAAAATTTCCCATGTAACAATCTCAAGGTATCTTGAGTACTTGGAAGATGCATTCATCTTGTCCAAAGCAAAAAGGTTTGACATCAAAGGTAAAAAATATATAGGCTCGCCTATGAAGTATTATTTCACGGATATCGGGCTCCGAAACGCCAGGTTGGGATTTCGTCAGATGGAAGAGTCACATATCATGGAGAATGTTATATACAACGAGCTTATGCATCGGGGATATAGTGTAGACGTGGGAAACATTGAGGTCTTTGAAAAGGATGCAGAAAATAAGACTCTAAGGAAGCAGCTTGAAGTTGATTTTGTCGCAAACGACGGATCACGTGTATATTACATCCAGTCTTCATTGTCGATTGATGACGAAAAGAAGAGAATCCAAGAGACAAGACCGTTTAGAAATATAAAGGATTCATTTAAAAAGATTGTCATTACCAAGGATGATGTTATTCCTTGGCATGACAATGCAGGGGTCTTGTATCTGGGGATAGAACAGTTTCTTTTGGATGAAAATTCAATCGGATTGTAGTACAGAATAAGAAATATGCGTGTTCCTTATGATGTCGAACAAGAGATCGCCAGTCTCTTGGCTGTCAAGGATCACCACCCGAAACTGGTAGTGACCCCTCAAGGATTTCCTGCTTAACCGATCGTATTCTTCAATACTCCCAGACCTTCGATGATGATCTCAACCGTATCCCCATGGTGCATTCCGCTGATGCCTCCCGGCGTTCCGGTAA
>SAAM01000405.1 GCA_009929415.1 Clostridia bacterium
AACAGTCCTTCGAGCTCTTGAAATGGCTAACGGCAGCAAATGCATGGCACTACCCCTACGACATCAAAGTATTTACAAAGATGTTTGATACATTTCCCTTGCTGGTTGCATGGTCTGAAATAGCCTGCAATCCAGGGAATCGATATGAAAGATTCTCACTCTCTATCAAAAAAGAATATGCTCCTTATATACCAGGCATACTCTATACCCCTGAATTCAGCAGAGTAATAAACCATCCTCGATTCACTCCTGAGTTGATAACCCTCAAAGATTTGGAGACCTTGGATGAATTGAATCTGCTTCCAACCGAAGCATCCATATTCTTCTTGTTTGCATTCTGTTGCAATCCGTTCATCAGTAATGGAAAGCCGGTACTTTCTTGGCTTACGATGTTCTGGCTTAGAGATTATTGTAATCGACAAGGCAAGCCTTCAGAATTCCTTACCTGTTTTCCTCTAGCAGAAGGGATGAAAATACCTTTGGTCACCAACATTGCCAAGGAATATACAGATTGGATACCTACCTATGCCCAAGATAGTGAATCCGAGCAAGATTTGGAAGTAATCTTCAGAGATGAACAAAAGCATTACCTGAATCCTCCTTTGACAAGAATTCCTGGACTGTCACAATTTCTCAAAACAATCAAACAACCTGCTTTCGGGAAAGGGTTACTGCAAATCATCCAACAGAAGCCACTTTTCTATGCTGAGCCAAATCTTAAAGGCTTTATAACCTCAACTAAATGGAAGAGTATCATTTTTCTATCACTTACCGCTGTATGTACACAACTCAATAAACAATCATTGTTGAAAACCTTACAAAGCCTTTGGTCCTTAGATCACAAGACTTACGTCTATCTCTTAAAGTGGCTCAACAACCATGAAGAAACTGCACGAATCTATAATGCGTATTATGAATACTGGATGACGCGCTTCTGGGAGGAAGAGAATGTTTGACGCACAAAAAACAGAACAAGAAATAAAACAGAATCTTGCCGACTTTTTACTTGATTGGAAAAAAATCAATGATAAAGATATCCGTGAAGCGCTGCGAAATCTTTGGACCTCAGCAACACCAAAAGAAGGTTCACTCCTCTCCGACCTACTCATAGAGAACAATTTCCCCTATGTAATGAGCAATCCTCCTGCAACCCTTGAAACAATTGATAGTCAATTTTTTACTGAGCTGAACAAACACCTGCAATTCAAGGAGCAAGTAATCCAAGCAAAGCGGCTTCCCTTGTTACCAGGAAGAAAATCGCCTTTTGGAGGAAACGAGAATCTGCAGCAGGCATTCCTTTCCGTACTCCAATCAAATACCTTTTCCAGTACAACACCCCTTTTTGACCACCAAGAGAAAGCTATTAGAACAGCAATGGCAAACAGGGACTTCATCCTCTCATCTGGTACAGGATCCGGTAAGACTGAATCATTTCTTCTCCCTTCTTTAGCTCGCCTGTTCAATGAAACAGATGAAGAACGTCGTCAATCAGGAATCAGGGTGCTCATCATCTACCCGATGAATGCCTTGATCAACAGCCAGATACACCGTCTGCAATCGCTGATCGGGGTACAGGACCCGAACCGAGAACCTATCAGGTTTGCACTCTACAACAGTAAGCTGGAAGAGGGCCTCAGACAGTTCGATGCTTATACCCATATGAAATCTGAATTCAGCACCTGGCCGGATTGTCAAACCATCAGCAGAGAAGAACTAAGAAAAGATCCTCCCCATATTCTCGTAACGAACTACTCCATGCTTGAATATGCGCTTATACGTCCTAAGGATTATTGTCTCTTTCTCCCTGAACGACAGAAATTGCACACCATCATCCTTGATGAAGCACATACCTATATTGGCGCAATGGCAGCAGAAATCTCAATGCTCATAAGAAGAGTGCTCCTCGCATTCAACAAGCAAAGTTCTGAAGTTCAATTCTTTGCAACCTCTGCTACAATTGGAGATCCCCAGAAAGATGAAGGCTATCTAT
>SAAM01000406.1 GCA_009929415.1 Clostridia bacterium
TCTCTGCCTACACGACTTGTAGCCTGAATATATTCTGCATTTGTTTTTGGCTGTCCTGAAACAGCCATAGTACCAAGTCTACCAACATCAACTCCTACGGATATCATGTTTGATGCAAGAATGAAGTCATATACATCATCACTATCTTTTCGTTTAAATGATTTTTTCAATCCTTTTTGAATGATTTCAGATATCTTGTCATTTCCTATCCGACTTGTTAGTTCTTCTATAAAATCATATCTTTCTTTCCCGGTAAATATCGGTTCGAGGTGAGAGAATTTTTGATCTTTGAGATATTGATATCTGCTCTGTATATTATCTACTACCTGTGTTCTCGATCCTCCAAGCTCCATAAGAGTATTGAAATATCCAGTCATAGTCCAGAAATTGTCAATAACTTCATCGCTGTATCCTAAATCAATTAAATATCTTGATGCAAAAAGCCAGGCTGCATAAACCCTTATCATGGTGGTACTGAAAGTAATTTCAGAACCCATATACCCTATATATAATCTGCTTGGACTTTGATCTTTATCAGATTTTACCGAAAAAAAGGAATCATCTATGGATATTCCCTGTGGCGGAAACTGTGCATGACTTCTTCCATAAAGAGCATTTATCTGCTTTTCTGCATTTCTGATCGTAGCTGTTGAGGCAATTATCTTTACAGGTATTCCATTGTTTTCGCATATTCTGGTAATCGCTGCCTCATATATACCCGTCATGGTCCCAAGCGGTCCTGATATGAGATGCAGCTCATCCTGAATTATAAGATCCGGCGGGTTATTGATTTTGCCCACTCCAAAAATCGATGCAGGTTCATCTTTTATGGTTATCTGTGCAAATTTGTCTACAGTCGCAACAATAAATGCTGGTACGTGATTGTATATCTCTTCATCCAGAAGCCTTACCGGCAATCCATAGTCTCCGGAAAAGCAGCATTCTGAGTTTCTGCAGAATATATTCATCTTTCCGGATATTCTATTTATGGAATAATCTTCGGGGCGAAGCTCAGCTCCACACCATGGACAGATTTTAACCTGACACGGATCCGCTTCATCGGCGGCCAATACTGTACCTGCTTTTTTCCTCTTCAGCAATTTCTCCGCTTCTGCTAAAGTTCCTGGTGTCAGCCCGTTTCCTACCCATAATCCAATTTCGACTGGCGTGTCTGATATATCATATTTTTTTCTGAGGATTTCGCAGGCACAGATAAGTATGCTTGCTCTTTCAAATTGCTGTATGGTAAGGAGTCTCAGCGTATATCTCATTATTACGCTTACTCCCTCACCTTCTTTGCCAGACTTCATTCTTCTGTAAAATATTGTGAATGCAGCAATTCCAAGATATGCTTCTGTTTTTCCTCCACCGGTAGGAAACCAAAGCAGATCCACTATTTCCCGGTCTTCACTCTCAGGATTTATTATGGATGGCAGCTCCTGAAGAAAAAAAGCAAGCTGAAATGGATACCAGGTTACATCTTCTTCCTTCACTGTTCTTTTCTGTTTCTTGAGGGTTTGAATTCTCTGCATCAGCATAGCTTCATTAGCATATACAAATGATTTCCAGGCTATACCGTCTCCAGTATGGCTTGATTTCAGGAGTTCAATCGATTTCTTGATCCGCTCATAACTCATTCTGCATTTCTTTATATTTTCAGATGCGCACTCCTTATGTCTTTCATCTGTGTTTCCTGCATCCTTGAGTTTTTCTTCAATCCACTTTTTATACCTTTCAGCAAATGCAGAAAGTCCATTTATCACTTCTTTGGGTTCTTTATCTATTATATACTTCATGCCCAGAACAGGAAGGTCCGTTATCTTAGCCGCCTTCATCTGCTTCAGCTCATACTCAGGGATGAATGTGGATCTTACAAAATCAGGTTCCTCAGTTTCTATGTTTCCTTCATTTCCCCATGTTACTGAGCATCCATGTCCCTGCCCGTAGCAGCGATATTCACTATACAGCATGTCCATCTCTATAAGTTCA
>SAAM01000407.1 GCA_009929415.1 Clostridia bacterium
CCCCAGTCACCTTTCTCAATAAGCGACTTGATTTTTGGATCCAGCTTGAAATCGTACTCTTTAGGATTGAATTTCTCAAGGATTCCCTGAGTCGCACTCTGATAGTGATAGTAAACTGCATCGTAAGGTCTTACCGGGCCTACCTCACCATAAGTGATCCTCATGGTTGAGTTTGCATCAGGATATACAGCAACGCCTTTTTCTTTCTGCATCTCGTAAAGAGCGCTCACATAGGCAGTTCTCAGTGCAGGCATATCAAGTTTTGCATCATCCAGAATCTTGTCCTCTGTCTGATTGTATTTCATTATACGGCTGTTGTTCACCATTATCATAATCGGATCGGCCTCCAATTGCTTCAGGCTAACCTTTTTTGAGAAGAACCCCTTGAGTCTTTGCGGGTCAGTAACAACACTGTTATCGAATATGTAGTCCCCAATCTTTTCAGGATTGTTGCCAAGCGAGTCTGCAAGAGCAGTGAACTCTTTCTCCCAGAAACTCTTCGGAACCTCCTTTATAAAATATCCAAGCATCACTTTAAACAGATCCCTGTCAGCCTCAATATTACATTCGGAATACACTTTGTCGGCAGCAGCCATGAATACCTTCAGATCTTTATTTTGAGGATCAAGTGAGTCCTGTTTTGCCCTGGTCATGGAATTCACAAGCGAACCGAATCTCTGTCCCATTCCAACAATTTCAGACCCTCTGATAATAGATTCACGGAAAGACTCAGTCACCTTCACGATGTCTGAGGTTATTTCATACCCCTTCTTCAAATCAGACAAAACGTTTCCATACTTCTTAGCTCTTTCAGGGTTTGCTGCTATCCATCCAGCAAGCTCTTTTTCCTTAGCCTGAAGTGTTGACTGTACATTGAACCTTTCAAGACACTTGTTCTCCCATTTAGCGTAATCGGTATAGTTGCTTATTGAAAAATACTTATCTGCATACATCAACCTTACTGCAGGATCTTTCTCCATGTACTTCTCCCATACATCCAGCTTGGCTCTGCGTAAACTATATACGGTTGGATTAAGAATCTCCTGCTTTTGCTTAAGTTCAAATGAGGACATATATCTGTTTGTTCTTCCCGGATAACCGATAATCATTGTGAAATCATTCTGTTTGTAACCCTTTGCAGATACCTTCAAGTGACGGTTAGCCTTTATAGCCACATTATCCTTTGAATACTCAGCCGGTTTACCATCTTTGCCTGCGTATACACGGTAGAGCGAAAAGTCACCTTTATGCTGAGGCCATCCCCAGTTGTCGGTCTCACCGCCATAGGCACCTACCGATGCAGGAGGAGCTCCTACTAAACGTACATCTGTATAAGTCTCATAAAAGAAGAGGTAATATTTATTTCCTCTCCACATAGACTCAAGGGATACCTCATAATCAGACTTGTATTTTGATTCCAGAACCGAAGAGACCTTCCTCATAAAGAATATACCTCTTGGTCCTACTTTGTCCAATGAGTCAATCACCTTATTTGTCTCTTCAGTAACATCAAGAACCTTTCTTAAAAAAGTAACGGTCTTGCCTTTGATAGGAATCTCCTGATCCCTGTTCATTGCCCAGAAGCCATTCTCAAGGTAGTTGTTATCAGGTGTGCTTATTGCCTGAATATCACCATAGGCGCAGTGATGGTTTGTAATAAGAAGGCCATCGGCAGAAATAATGCTCGCACTGCAACTGCCACCGTCAAGGGCAACAATCGCATCAGTGAGTGCTCCGCCATTTTCATTGTAGATCTCATTCGGGGCAAGTTTGAGCCCCTTGGCTTTCATCTTTGAGCTTAACTGCTTGTCAAGCATGTTAATGAGCCACATACCCTCGTCTGCCATTGCATATTGTTGAAACAAGAATGCAGAAAGGATGATTAATAAAACTTTTCTTTTCATTGGGTTAATTTGGTTAATAATGATTTACACTCTTCCGAAGTGTCAATTTGTTAAAAAAAATCCGTTTCTCTTTTAACTTTTTTAA
>SAAM01000408.1 GCA_009929415.1 Clostridia bacterium
TTTCAGCAGGAGAGGAGGAGAGAGCTTTCTTCAGAGTTCATACAGAAAATTCAGGCTTACAGGAGAAAATCCGGCGGTAATGATTTTTGACATAGATAATTTCAAGCATATAAATGACACCTTTGGACACAGCGCAGGAGATAAGGTTCTTATTAAGGTAGCGGATGCTGTAAATCATATAATCAGGACATCTGACAAACTTATACGATGGGGCGGAGACGAATTCGTTGGAGTTTTTCCGGGATTGAGAGAAGATTCTGTCGTGGATTTTGGAAACACGCTTTTAAAAGAGGTCTCAGGACTGACAATATATGAAGGAGATCAATATATAAGAGTTACAATATCAATGGGCTTCTCTTATTTTTCCGAATCAGACCATGATTACAGGGATGCACTTAAAAGAGCTGATGAAGCCCTTTACAAATCCAAGAATGAAGGAAGAAACAGCGTTAACCTCATTACCTTAAAATAGCCGGTAATGAAATATGGAGGCAGTATGTATAATAAAGCGAGCATTAAGGATTATTCAGATGAATCGATGTTTCTGGTGGCAGATGCAATATCGGATGGCGTATATGTAATTGACAGCCATGGAACAGTAACTGCCATAAACGAGGGATACACACAACTTAGCGGAATAAAAGAAAAAGATATACTGGGAAAGAATATGGAGGAAGTCTGGAAAAATCATTATGTCCCTGCAGACAGCGATGTCTTTGTCGTACTCGAAAACGAGTCAATTCCTTCATATGCAGAGATGATAGTAAAAAGTGGAAATGGCTATGATGTTGGAAGCCCATATCCCGTTTCCATTCTGACTCTTAAGAAAAAAAGGAAAACTTCAGTGATTACTACACTTCAGAATACTAATAAAATAGTTTCGATGACAGGAATACCTGTATTTGATGAAGTTGGTGAAATAAAGAAGATCTATACAATAATAAGAGATCTTACGGATTTATATGACATGAAGAAAAAACTGTCAGAAGCAGAAAATGATAAGAAGAGATTCATAAACGAGCTTAAGTATCACAGGAACAATGAACTTCAGACTGACCTTATTGGAAAGAGCAGGCAGATATCAGAGCTTAGGGAGACGATATACAGTATTGCAGGTGCTGATGCCACCGTTCTTATTACTGGAGAAACCGGAGTTGGAAAAGAAATCGTCGCAAGAGAGCTCTATAAGAACAGCAACAGGAAAAACAATGCATATGTAAAGATAAACTGTTCTGCGATTCCTGAAACACTTCTTGAATCCGAGCTTTTTGGTTATGAAAAAGGTGCATTTACGGGAGCACAGAACAAGGAAAAGCTTGGACTTTTTGAAATTGCAGACAACGGCACACTGCTTCTAGATGAAATCGGAGATATGCCTATGCATCTCCAGTCAAAGCTTCTCAGGGTAATTCAGGAAAAGGAACTTAGAAGAGTAGGTGGAGAAAAAACAAGAAAGATTGATGTCAGGATAATAGCCGCTACAAATCAGGACCTGAAGCAGATGATAAAAGATGGAAAGTTCAGAGAAGATCTTTATTACAGATTGAATGTAATACCTCTGGTGATTCCTCCTCTGAGAGAACGAAAAGAGGATATATCTGTGCTTGTGGATTTTTTCGCGGACAGATTTAATAAAAAGCACTCAAAGAGCAAATTCATAGACAGATCTGCGATTGAATCCTTGATGGAGTATGACTGGCCGGGAAATATAAGAGAGCTTGAAAACATAATAGAGAGACTTATTATTATAGGCAACGGGAATATAGTTCTGCAAAGCGATATCGAGAGGATCTTAGGAAAAAGTTCAGACATTAAAGGTGGAGATGTTAACGGCATATCAACGCTCAGGCAGGCTGTCAGTCAGCTCGAGAAAGAAATGATTCAAAAGTCTCTGAGTATTCATGGAAGCACATATGGAGCGGCCATAGAGCTCGGAATAAACCAGTCAACTGTAGTAAGGAAGGCAAAGGCTCTTGGAATAGAGGA
>SAAM01000050.1 GCA_009929415.1 Clostridia bacterium
ACTTTAAACAACCTGTTTAGAAGGGGAGATAAATAAGGTAATAGAAATAACCACCGCAGTTCAATACGGTGGTTATTTTTACAGAATGATTTCTTGGTGCCCTCATTGAATCGAATTGGAACGATATCCTTATGGAATTCAATCGACTCTATCACCTTATGAGGGGTGTAACACTGGCGTAAGACATCCGCTATATGATTAGAACTATATAACAATACAATAAGAAAGATTTATTATTATGCCAATACGTTCAGTTGGTGGTGATTTGATATCACGATCCAGTACCTATAACGCGCCAAGAAAGACGAAACGAAAAAGAAGGCAGTTCAATAAGAAGCCCATAAATAAGGTTACGCTTGATCAGGCTAGATATATCATTGATATGCGAATAGCTTCAGAGCTTAGAAGAAGATTCGCTGAATAGCAAAGCCTGAGGCTGCATGGGTGGGGTGCGGTAGGCTACGCCAGGATGAGCGCCGCTTTAGTAAACCTGACTGGAACTTGCAGGGTGAAAAATACGAAACAGTATATATCGGATTTATCCATACCTCCGGTGTTAAAAGCTAGAGAGACTTCAAAGCTTCTTCGATTGTGTGTGCTTGTGATTCGATTTCACCGTTAAAGAAAGGTACTCCGATAATTCTTGTATCAGAACTCTCACCTATGATCTTGGCTTCCTGGCTGATGTTGAGTAAGAATTCCTGTTTCCATGCGTCATGTTCAATTATATTGCCGCCCTTTGGCTCAATAAATATCTGCCAGCTAACTGAAGCGTTGCGTTTGTCATTTGCAAACAGCACATAGTCAGGTTCGAAAGCACGTCCAGGTTTGCCAAATTCGTAGATCTTGAATGATCCTTCATTACGAACAAGATAGATATCGTCCCATTTTTCACGGAGATCTTCGATGAGTTTCTTCATGAGTAGAACAAGTTTCTTTTCTTCAGATGTTCCGAAGTTGTCATCGTATACATGCCAATCCTCTTTCGAAAGATCCAGGTAATAGCGAGAACTTCTGCCTTCGTAGCTGCCTGGCAATGACTGAGAGATACCAAACTCAGCATCACCTTGTGTGATCGTGTAATTGCGTAAAATACGATCATCAAACACTTCTTTGATAGGATGTGGCTTGAATTCTTTTGTTCCTTCAAAGCTCTTTTCATTTAGTGCAATATCATTCGCAACCAATGAAAGCAGCTTCTCCACGATATACAGACGTTCGTCAGTAGTCAGCTTCTCGTATCGATCAACCCCAGCAGTAACGGCGATTTTAACGCCTCCTAGTTGTTTATCTCCGGTCAAGAATCCTTCAAGACTATTCAGCCCACTAATCTTCTGAGCAACTATGTCATATCGTAGCTTCTTGTTGCGATCCACTGCATAACGTACAAGGTTCTTCGGGAATCGTGAGAATGTGACATTGAAGGTATGCTCCTCACTTCTCGTCTGTGCCTCGAGGTCACTGTTGTCTACAAAAATCTGACGATCATGAGAAATACCTACCGGGACTGAGATATCGTATATGTCCTGTAGTTTATATCCTTCGCCACCAAGCAGTGCAATCTGCTCAGGAATTGCAGCAGCTTCAACCTGCTCGTTCTTCCAGATAACACCAGTTTTGTAAGTGAGGGTTTCCTTGAATGAATCTTTCAGGTTTAACTCGCGTTTAACAGTGTTGATATCCGGCATAATACCTGTCTCGCGAAGTGCTTGGCGTATCTCTTGGATGTATTTAGGGATATTAGCTGTGTGATAATGAAGCTGTTCGATTACACGAAGTGGCTCAAGCTCATTTTCATCGAACTTGCGAACAAATCGTTTCTCCTCTTCTCCATATAATACAAATGGGTTGTACCTTGCTCCTCGTCCGATTAACTGTGCCTCGCGCATAGTTGTCTTGCCTGGGCGGCCATTCCTGCTATCACGTTTATCGTATAGTCGGACGATATCAAAGAGGTTCAATACATCCCATCCTTCATCCAAAACATCTACTGCAAAAACAGCACGAATCTCATTTTCACGATCTTCAAGTGAGTTAAGTCGTTGCTGGTCTGTTGGCGTAACTTCCTTTTTCGTAACAGATAAGAGTCGCTCCTCTGCGAAATCGAAACGAAGCTCATCTGCAAGATCAGACCCACTAATTCCTTCCTGGTCGAAGTATGTAAAAGCTCGTTCAAGTATTCCTGTTGCAATTTTCCGCTGCTTGTCGATATCCGTATGTGAGATCGATTTAATTTTTAACACAAATTCATCGTAGAATTCGTTAGCGTCTATGATTAGACGGGATTTGAACAATACTACCGGCTTAAGCCATATTCCGGCATCAAGAGCAATTTTTTTGCGGTACTGCGAGATGATCATTGCTTGAATAGCACGATCCATTAGATCAGCTGCAACGTCATAGATCCAGACATCTTTGCTGTACCCATCTTCTCGGAACGCCCGGAGATCATATCGGTAGATGATGCGGTTCTTGTACTTGTAGAAGATTTCTTTATCGTCAAGATCAATGGTTGCTGTGAACTCGAATAGGTGGTTCATGGAGTTTCCGCTCATGACGGTGTTGATCGTGCTTTCCCATGACGTATTATCTTTTTTCTCATCAGCGTTTAGCTTTTTCGTATCACCGTTCAAGTGGTGGGCTTCATCACTTAGTAGTACGAGATCATGTTCAGTTAAATCATCATATGTTAAGGCATTTTCTTTAGGTGCTTTGAGGGTGGTGTGGAGACCTTGAATGGTCGTGAAGACTATATTGATCGCATCATCTCGTGCATCAGAAAAGTCAGTTACTTCACGAACATTTACAACTTCGCCATCGATAACGACTTTATCGGCAAATAGATATTTACTAGAAGATGAATCAAGAAAGTTCTCACGCGTCTTCTCGATAATGTTAGTAGTATTAACAAAGAAAACAATCTTATTCTGTCCACGCTTATATAGGTCAAGCAGTAGTGCCGCCATGATCATCGTTTTACCGGATCCAGTCGCCATATTGAAGAGTAGCTGCATACCACGAGTTCGATCACGATTCTTGTCGCTATCGTAATAGTGTAAGTATCGTCCGAGTGCTTCTGTTTGGTATGGTCGGAGCTCATGACGGAGGTTGAGTGATATATGTTCAGGAACTGATGTAAAACCACCTTGGAATCGGCTCAGAATATCGTACTCGTCACTTTTTAGCATTTTGTCTTGAGGATTATTGTTCATGATAGGTCAGGAATCCTCGCTTAATTCTTTTCGTAAAGCTTTTTATTAAACTCTTTATCTTTTTCACTCACCTTGAAGATAGGGTCATTGATATCTTCATAATTAACGTAGAGTGTATTATTGTCGATCAGCTCAAGCAAGAGTCGGCGCTTTTCAGCGGAACTTAGTTTCCGGAACTCTTCTTCGTTGAGTCTCTTAGGATCAACACGGTAACTTAGGAATGAAGATGAAGTCGCCTCATTAAGTAGCTGAAGATAATCAGTATCGTTCTTAGCTGCTTCGACTCGCTTCCGGAACTTGTTTGAGTTGTTCATGATGTTCGCGTATACAAAACTACCGCCACCCTGCCAGTGCACAACTTTACTAATACCTGATTGATCCCCATTTATTACATTATGCAAGCGTTTAGTGGGATCGTCATCCCCATAATACATCTGCTCAATACCAATATATTGCCGCCCCATTTTATGGGCCACAGCTGCTGTAGTCCCAGATCCAAGATGATAGTCAAGCACTAAATCTCCAGGATTAGTTGACAGATTGATGATTCTTTCAAGTAATTTTTCGGGCTTCTTGCCATTATTTAGCATATTGCCGCCTTCTGAACTTATACCGCTCCAGCTCAAGTCAGTCCATAGATTAGTCAAATGCCTAGTAGGCACGGGATCACGCTCGTCTATTTTTTTCAGCTTTGATTGATAGAAAGCCATAAGTCTTCCTTTAAGAAGAATATGTCTAGAGCCATCATCTTTTCGTAGCTCCACTGGCCTATCTGCTGCTTTTGACTCTTCGATAGCCTTCTTCATTTGCGGTGCAGGGTTATGCGGTTTATACGTCGTAAACACAGCTTTGCTGTTCTGGAGTGCTACAGCCGAAGCAGTCGCAGAGTAAACTACATCCGTAGACTGCCCAAACTTAGCTTTAAGTTCTTTTTGAGAGTTGACGTCTAGTTGCCTATAGATAAGTTCAGATAGTGGGGCAATCTTCCACTGGTCCACTTCATCATCTGGATTTATAACATACTTATCATAGTTAGTTGGCCATTTATCTTCTACGAATAGTTTTTTCTCACCATTTATATACCGAGGTTTATTTTTTGCGTAAACAAGCACGGTTTCAGTTACTTTTACTGGGCCAGGATTAACTAGCTTGAACCCGGCCGGAGAAGATGTCTCGACTACAATGTCCTGAATTGAATTAGTCCGTCCGAAAATTTCATCCATCAATAACTTAAGGGTGTGGTTCTCATGATGGTCAATTGATATATAGATAACACCCTCGTCACTCAAGAGTCTTTTTGCGACCTCGAGACGATTCTTCATGAATGTTAGCCAAGTGGCCTTATTAAAGCTGTCGTTATATCTAAAACTATCCCCTCCAGTATTGTATGGAGGGTCAATATAAATAAGCTTCACTTTCCCGGCATACCGCTTTTCAAGGCTATGTAGCACTACAAGATTATTCCCTTTGATAATAAGATTGTCATCATCCTTCAGCTCATCGAGATCATGCTCACCATCTTTATCGTAGCGTTTCCAGTTCGTGAAAACCTTGTCGTCCAGTAGGCGTGTGATTTGATCAGGTGCAAGTACTTCATTGAAGAAAACTTCACTTCGCTTTTGATCTTCTTTGTCTTGACCACCTTCAAGGATCGCGTCTTTGTACGGCCAGTTCAGGACGACATCTCCACTTTCTGACAAAAGTGATCCATCTTCAGCACCGAGTCCAATCTTGATCTTGTACTTCGTGTAACTATCCGGCAGGAACTCTTTGTTCATGATGAACTGCAAGAAAACGTCCTTCTTGAATACGAGCCCGCCATCAGTAGAAGAGAAGAAGTGCTCCTTAAGCTCTTTGTCTTCCTGTAGGAGATTAAGCAGTTCAGGATCGTATTTACGAGCATCTGCAGCAAGTAGGTTTCGATTCAGAGATCCGTCTACGATGTAAGCTTTGTTTTTTTCGATGAGTGCAGTTAGTTTTGAGAGAATGTTTGTCAGATTAGTCATGAGGTATATTATACAATGAATCAACCCTATAAGTCCATACCATAACCGTGAGTAATGCGTGCAGTGTCTTTAACGGGGAGGATTCGGCGTAAACTAGTGGTTTTTGGCTATGAATAATTATATAAGATAACCCTGCAAAAAAATAACTAGAAGCCTTTACCTGCCATACATCGATCAAACTTTGGATAGTTTGTGTAATTGACGTAGCCGCCTCCAAAACTACCGCTCCATGAGCTTTTTTCGTCTGGGATGTTGTTTGCGCACTGCTTCCGGGCCTCTTGTCGTGCATGGGACATGTCTTTTTGAGCCTGGCTATTGTGTAGGTTGATAAATACGGCTGTACCGCTCAATATAGCAGCGACTACGACTGCGGTTATTAATGTCATTACACCATTTGATCTTGTCATTGTGACTCCTCTATTTAATTGTCGATTCTATTTTATATAGTACACTTTAACTCAGCTTAATTCACCTATCTCGCCGGACATAGTCTATCGGGACCACTGATTGTCAGTATAATGAATCTATATGCTAGATCCTGAGAGCTATAAGCCGACACGTGAACAGAGCCCCTTCTATAATCGCTTTATGCGTATTGTTAGAGATGAAGAGTTTCAAAGTGATATTGAGTCCTTGCGAAATTCAGACGTCGACATAACTAAGCCTACCTTCGAGAATGTAGAGATCATTAAGATGCCAGACGGTGACGATATAGTTAATGGTGATGAAGTGCCTTCGCCGTTGCATCAAACTATGATGAAGTACGGGCTCCCCTTTGCTATGGAGGGCTTCATGCGGCATTACGTAGCTTATGGAGAGATAGACCTAGATAGGCTCAATAGTGGCGTTTACATCGTAGACGACAAGGCTATGGAAGCCTCTGGGGCTAGAAACGCTATTAATCACTTGGAACCAGATAAAGCGGGAACTGATTATAGCGTCTGAAATATACCAGAGCATGAGAGTTGCCTACCTCATGCAGTCATAAGTAGCAGTAATAGAACTGTAAAGTATTTAGTAGACAGTTTTACTTTTACTTGTTTTGTTCTAGTGCATACGTGGGGTGCGGGAGGCCTACCTCGTTAGTTTGCTGTATGCTCTTAATGTCGTATGTTTATGCAGGCTATTCATTCACTGAGCCATCATCTCAAAAGTATAGATAGTCTACCATAAGCATACAATAAGCACGAGGCGCTATATGTAGAACTTTAAAAGATAGAAAATCGCTGAATCCTAGCAGTTTTGGCTAGTTCTACATGTATGACTATAGGTACTTTTTGTAGCCATCCTTGTAATTATCGAGCGTATTAGCGAACTGTATCGCAGCACTTGTATCTAGTGCCTCACGGACATAGGTTAAAGTTGCGGTATTGTGCATAATCATCTCAAGGTCTAACGCTTCTTTACCCATTGTTTCGTTCATATGTTTTGAGTATTCCCAAAGCAGCGTGCCTCCTAGAATATCACTATCGCTTGTAAGTGGCAGGCTTCCGAACTGGTCGGATAACTCCGTGAATAGCTGCTTAAGCAGCGTGTAGGCTGTATTCTCATCAATGTCAGAATTGAGCTTAACTGCCAATTCTCTTAGCGTTTTATCTACGAATACGGCTGCATTACCTGTCGGTACTGAAGCATTCTCCATATCACGAACAAGCATCAGGATATTGAAGATAGCAAGCTGCACCATTATCTCCGAGCTTTGTCGGTCGTTGAGGGGGTTTTTTTCTTGTATTTGTGTCGCTGTTCTTGCAGATAAGACACCTACAGATGCTACATAGTCGTCAATGTTTGCGGGTTTAAGTATCCCTTTGTGAGATTTCTTCTGCTTACTCCTCTTCCACGGTACGCCAAAACCAATAAGGACTACTATCAGTCCACATACTTGCAGGATGGGTATTAAACTACCGCCTTTGCCCACGTAGGGAGTAACAGCAATTAGTATGATAATGCCTATTACTATCAGTGGAATATTTCGCTTCTTCTGCTTTGACATTGTGAGCCTCTCCGTTCTTGGTGTGTAAATAAAAGGACGCCATCCTTATGGCTGTCTACACCAACAATACGAGGGTTGCTCATGCTGCTTATCGAATGGCTGCCCATTTACATGAACAACCACGCAATGCGTGCTATGGCTCGTAATGTTGATGTAGACTTTTTCATTATAGCAAACTCATGCCACAAAATAACCCTATGTTGCAAATCTCTACAGGGGTGGATTTACGCAAAAATCGTTTGTAGGGAAAAAGATGAGTTACAACCCATCTCGCAATTTTTAGAGCAAAAAGTGCATAGTTTTACCTCTGTAGCTATAATAGGCATATGACAGCTAAACCTAGCCGTGAACAGCTCCCATTTTACAATCGTTTTATACGCCTCGTAGATAACGAGGCCTTTGCTCATGATATTGAGCTACTCCATAGCTCAGATGTAGATATTCTACAATCCACCCACGAGAACTTGGAGGAGTTTGATGACGGCTCCGTAAGCGCCGATGAGATACCCTCACCGCTCCATCAAGTCATGATGAAGTACAATCTCCCTCTAGTCATGGAGGACTTTATATATCACTATGTGGCTCATGATGAGGTGGATTTAGACAAGTTGCGCAATGGTGTATACATCGTTGACCACAAATCCATGAAAGCATCTGGAATGAGTGATGATGAAGTGCATAACTATCAAGCATGGTATGTTAACGACTCTATGCGTGACAAATACGTAGAAGTAACATTAGCCATTCCCGTACATGCCACGACCACACAGATAACCGATACTATCACGCAGCACAAGCAATTCATAAAGCACAGGCAGACGGTAGCAAACAATAACACCCCAGTAGGTAGAGTCCGCTCAGAGTATTATGCTCTTCGTGATAAAGAAATAATGAAGCTATACGATAGTGGCTTGCCGCCTCGCAAGATACGGCCAAAGCTCATCAAAAAATGGGGGCATTTAACAGAGCCTGCAATCTCGAATATTATCTATAGACGCAAGAAACAGAGGCAAAATCTATCTCCATAAGTATACTTTACAGTTAGATGATAATATGTCATGGTTGTGATATAGTAAAGAGAATAGAACAAACAGGCAGCCAGCATTTTTATATACGCATTTGAATAACTGTGGCTAGCACTTATTAGTTTCTATAACAATTAAATAATTAACCAGCCTCTATAAACACGCCCCTGTTTTGCAGCAGGGCTTGGTTTTATATGGGCAAAAATAGGGAGACAAAGGGATTATGTCAGCAACTCAAAAGACATGGAGCGGTAGCGTTATGGCTTCAAAAGATAAGCAGATAATAACTGTTAAAGAGGCAAGAAAATTACTAGGCCGAGATGCGGTTGATCTATCAGACGCAAGTGTTATGGGAATAATAAAATCACTTACTAAGATATCGCTTAATCTTTTAGATAATACTAGAGTTCCAAATAACGAGATGGTATAATAAGGAGTATATGAAAGATATGGAGAAAGTTAAAGTTTACGGATATCGTCGAGTCTCTACTGAAGAACAGGTTGAGGGTTCTTCGTTAGAAAATCAGAAGCAAGCTATTTTGCGTTACGCAGATCAGCATAATCTTGAGATTGTGGATATCTTCAGTGATGAAGGTTTTAGTGCAAAGACGGCTAAACGCCCAGCATTACAGAAAATGCTTGGGCTACTTAACGATAAGAAGAGTGATGTTCGCGGAGTGGTTGTATATAACCTGAGTCGCATCTCTCGAGATATGGAGTCGTACTTTAAAGACATAGGTTATCACCTATCTGCTAGGGGCGTACACCTCCACTCTACTAGTGAGAATATAGACAATACACCTCAGGGCAAGCTAATGCGTAATATTGCCCTCACAATGCATCAATTTGATAATGACGTAAAGAGTCAGACTACTACAGATAATATGCGGCTTGTAGCTCGCGAAGGATGGTGGCAGGGTAATATACCCTACGGCTATGTACGAAACCGCGTGGCTATTGGCGAGAAGAATCGAGACGGCAAGAGGAAAGAGCGCCTTACTCTCGCGCCTGATACGAGAAATGACTTAAGCGAGAAGCTTCGATCAATGCTAGAGCGTTTTAGTAAAGGTGACATTAATCAAGCCGAACTTGCTCAGTACGCTGAATCCATAGGGCTTGAGAGCGCCACTGGTGGCCGTTTTGCGCCGCAATCTATCAAGAATCTACTTACGAATTTTGCCTATGCTGGGTTTGTGTGCAATAAGATGACAGACTTCGAGCCAGTTAAGGGTCGACATCCAGGTATCATCTCACTCGAGACATTTAATCGGAATCAGGCAATTCTTGAAGGCCGTAAGCCGGACACTTCGCAACCACGATTTAGTGCAGAGTATCCACTTAAGCATACCCTGCTTTGTTCTAAGTGCCTCAAGCCATTGACTGGAAGCGCACCAACTACCGGATCAGGCTCTCGATCTCCTCGCTATCACTGCGTTAGGTGTACGGGTACGGGATCAATTGCACTCGCAAAGGCTGAACAGATCTTTGAGGAGTTCCTGCGTGACATTACGCCAACAGATGGGCTAGTTCGCCTGTTCCGCGAGATCGTGCGTCGGACGGCCTCTAAAAAGCTCGTAGATGTAAATGAGGAGCTCGAAGCTCTTAGAGCTCGGACATCTAAAATTGATACAGACATTCAGAAGGCACTTCAGGCATTTATAGATGGCGAGATTACCAAAGAAGAGAAAGATCAGTTTCAGTCTTCTCTTCGCCTTAAGCGTATCGATCTAGAGGGTAAGACTGACCAGCTAGAGGACGCTCAGAGGCTTAATGAGGCCACTATAGACTATGTGTGCAACTTCATTGATGCACCGGCTCGTATGTGGTTAGACTCTGACCCTGAGACGAAGGTGGAATTTCAGAAGATGGTTTCTGAGAGTGGGATTGTATTCGACATCAAGAGTGAAACTTTTGGAACCATTGGTTTAACGCCATTTTACAGATTGAAAGACATCAAAAAAGACCCTTCAGAGTCTGAAGAGTCCCTTATGGTGACCTCACGGGGAATCGAACCCCGATTGCCAGGATGAGAACCTGATGTCCTAACCGTTAGACGATGAGGCCACATGGTTAGATTTTAGCAAAAAT
>SAAM01000409.1 GCA_009929415.1 Clostridia bacterium
TCGAGATTGAACATTATGTCTTCAATCAGCTTTGCGAGATTTATCCTTTCTCGCTCTGTGTCTCTGTTCTGCTCTATGAAAGAAAGCGTAAGCACATCATCTATCAGCTCATTGAGCCTTCGCGTTTCCGCTTCTATGATATCCAGGAATTTACGCTGCATTTCCACCGGGATATCCTCATTCGATCTCAGCGTCTCTACGAATCCGCTTATTGAGGTCAGCGGCGTCTTGAGCTCATGGGTGACATTGCTTACAAAATCGCGCCTGAGATTTTCAGTATCTATTATCGCCGTAAGATCATTTATATTTATAAGCTTTCCGATTATTATATCCTTTTTTGAGTCCATTATATTCTCTACATGAAACTCATAGTGATGCTTTGAATCCGAATAACGGACCGGCTCCCTGTAATTGTAAATGAGGGATTTTATGATCGCGAATATATCACTGTTTTTTATGAAAAGAAATATTTTCCTGCCTTCAGGGCTTCCAGAAACTTCACATATCCTTCTTGCTCTTTCGTTTATGAATATCACGTTTTCTTCTGTATCAAGCGCTATCAGTCCATTTGGCACAGTAGAAAGGACAGCTTCGATCTTTGATATGTTCTCGCTGTTCTTGAGACGCTCCCTCTGAAGCATGCCCGCAAGCTCTACCATCACATCTCCTATCAGAGAGTACTTTCCTTTTTCAGGTTTTTCGAGCCTGACATTGAAATTGCTGCTCTTTATCTTCGCCGCTATGCTCATGAGCTGCCTGAGGTATCTGTCCTTGTAACTGATATATCTTACAAGAAGAACGATTACTATAAGTGCTGTTATATAAATATAGTTATCCATCATCGCTCCCCGACTCCAAATTAATTATGATTTAATTTAAATTGAATTTATATCCCATGCCTCTGACCGTTTCTATTATTCCCTGATTATCATCTCCTATTTTCTTTCTGAGATTTCTTATGTGGACATCGAGGGTCCTGCTCTCGCCAAAGAAATCATATCCCCACACCTTGTCGAGTATGTCATCTCTGGTAAGTACTCTGTTGGCATTCTCTGCAAGATATTTTATAAGCTCGTATTCCTTCAGTGTAAGCTCGAGCTTTTTCTGATTTTTCAGAATCTGATAGTTGTGAAAATCCAGTATGAGATCGTTTATGGCTATCACCTCATCTTCAGTCTGCTGTGATGAAGCTCTCGATGCTGATCTCTTCAGTACTGCCTTCACCCGGTATACCAGCTCCTTGACTATGAATGGCTTTGTTACGTAGTCATCTGCCCCGCTTTCAAATCCAATGAATTTGTCTGAGTCCTGCGATTTTGCAGTCATCATTATCACAGGGGTTTCTTTGAATTCATCTTCCGATCTTAAAATCTGGAGGATTGTTATCCCGTCAACCTCCGGAAGCATTATGTCAAGAAGCACCAGATCAGGTTTCCAGGTCTTTATCCTGGATATCCCTGTCTTCCCGTCATGGGCACAGTCAGTCTGATATCCGTTGAGCTCAAGATTGAACTTTATGAGCTCTGCGATATTTTCCTCATCATCTATTATAAGTATCTTTTCGTTCATTTTCCCTCTACTTTTCTGACATGATCTGCTTGAGCTCATTCATGAAGCTCTCGAGATCCTTGAATTCCCTGTATACAGATGCAAATCTTACGTAGCTTACTTCATCCAGATTCTTGAGATATTTCATTACGAGCTCTCCTATCTCAAGGCTCGTAATCTCTCTTTTCATTGAATTGAGTATGTCTTTTTCTATCGAATCCACCACATTCTCCATCTGGCTGAGCGATATTTCTCTTTTTTCACATGACCTTAGTATTCCCTTGAGTATCTTTTCTCTGTCAAAATACTCTCTAGTCTTGTCTTTCTTTATTACCATTATGTTTATGCGTTCTATACGCTCATATGTGGTAAATCTCTTTTTACAGTTCTCACACTCACGGCGGCGCCTTATGCTGTTG
>SAAM01000410.1 GCA_009929415.1 Clostridia bacterium
TCCATATATGAAGAACATACTTGCAATCTCCCCTGTTGACGGCAGATATTACAAACAGGTTGAAGAACTATCCGATTTTTTCTCAGAATATGCACTCATCAGATACAGGGTATATGTTGAGATTGAATATTTTATATCGCTTTGTGAGGTTCCTCTACCTCAGCTTTCAGGGGTAAAGAGCGAGAGCATATGGGCTCTCAGGAATATCTATAAAGAGTTCTCTCTGGAAGATGCAGAAGAGATCAAACAAATTGAGTCTGTTACAAACCACGATGTAAAAGCTGTCGAATACTTCATAAAAAAACGCTTCGAGACACTTGGACTGTCTCAATACAGGGAATTTGTACATTTTGGTCTCACATCACAGGATATTAACAACACGGCGGTTCCTCTCTCGATGGCAGATGTTCTTGAAAAAACATACAAACCTCAACTGGAGTCACTTATAGAAAAATTGAATAGCCTTGCGGAAGAGTGGAAGAATATTCCTATGCTTGCGAGGACTCACGGACAACCGGCCTCTCCTACCAGGCTTGGAAAAGAGATTAATGTTTTTGTGGTAAGGCTTAACGAGCAACTTCAGTTGCTCAAGTCACTCCCGATTGCCGCTAAGTTCGGAGGAGCAACAGGAAATATGAATGCACACCATGTCGCATATCCTGAAATTGACTGGAACAAATTTGCCAATGACTTTATCAGTAAGAGGCTTGGCTTAAAACGCTCATATCCGACTACACAGATAGAGCATTATGACTATTTTGCAGCTCTGTTTGACAATCTGAAAAGAATAAATACAATTTTAATTGATCTCAGCCGCGATATGTGGCTCTATATCTCCATAGAGTATTTCCGCCAGAAGATCAAGGAGGGAGAGGTAGGATCATCGGCTATGCCTCATAAAGTAAACCCTATTGACTTTGAAAATGCTGAAGGGAATCTTGGCATTGCAAATGCCATTTTCGAGCATCTGTCATCAAAACTGCCGGTATCAAGACTCCAGAGAGACCTAACCGACTCGACAGTACTGAGAAACATAGGTGTTCCTGTTGCGCACAGCCTGATTTCATTCAAATCTATTCAGAAAGGGCTCTCAAAGCTCATCCTCAATGAGAGTGCTCTCGAAAGAGATCTTAACGCAAACTGGGCTGTTGTTGCCGAAGCAATACAAACCGTTCTGAGAAGGGAAAACTACCTTAATCCATACGAGACTCTGAAAAATCTCACACGCACAAACAGACCCGTGAATCAGGAGCTTATCTCAGAATTTATTGACACTCTCAATGTCAGCGAAGATGTCAAAAAAGAGCTTAGGTCCATTACTCCTTCGACTTATACCGGTATATAATCATAAGTAAAACATATGAAAACATATTTACTGGCAGCTGTATTATTACTTTTCTCGCTGCTCTCTTACTCTCAGGAATCCGGCAATGTCGGCAATGTCGACTATGACAGCTATTTCACATCCCAAAGAATGAGAATTGATCTCACTTTTGCAGGAAACTCTGAAAAGCAGGAGATATTTCTTAAAGGTGTACACAAAGAAAACGAATGGAGCGGCACACGCACAAAACTGTTATCTCCGTTCGGTTACGGCGAATACAATATCCAGATTGTTGCCAAAGACGGCAGGACAATTTACACAAATGGATTCAACAATCTATTCCAGGAGTGGAGAACAACAGCCGAAGCTAAAACTGTTTCTAAATCCTTTTCCGGAGCGTGCTGGATACCCTGGCCAAAAGAGAGTGTGAAGGTTGTCTTTTCAGAGAGAAAGAAGACTGACGGGAAACTTGGACAATTATGCAGTTTTGAGATTGACCCGTGTGATTTGTCTATCAGTTGCGAGAAAGAGAACGAATTTGAGGTTATATCCATACTCAATAACGGAAAAAACTCCGACAAAGTAGACGTTCTTTTTGTTGCTGAGGGATATTCTGCAGCAGATATGGACAAATTCATAAAGG
>SAAM01000411.1 GCA_009929415.1 Clostridia bacterium
TTTCACTACTCTGCTAAAAATGAGGTTTCACCGATAGCTGTCCTTGATCTTCCACAGGTTCCTGTATCGGGAAAGGAGACAGAAGTACTTCTCAGAAAATTGGGTGCTGTCAGTGAGAGCTCATATAACGGTATTGAAATCTATTCGGGAAGAGGGTTGAAAATTTTCAGAAATGGCAATCGTATAATAGCAAGCCCCTCTCTGATATTAATTCAGTCATCTATAAGGCATTTTAAGACAAAATCCTCAATTATGGACAACCATGATTTCAGAAGGATGCTTACGCATACACCTGAAGGGGATGATAAACTTTTCATTAACATACAACAGGCAGGCAAGTTTTTTTCGGGATATACAGACTACCGTTTCTGGCGTTATTCAGATTTTATGTCAAAAATATCTTCATGGAGCGCCTTTAGTATAGATAGAGAATTAAAAGGTGTCTCGCTAAATGGAAAATTTTTCAATTACAGGGGCAAGGCTGAATTTTCTGAAATTTTCTCGAATATTGAGGGAGAGAAATCCGAGGTCTGGAATCTGCTTCCGTACAACACATACGGAGCCCTGGTCCTTTCAGTGGAGGACTTCAATGCTTTGTTAGACTCATATTATGAACATAGACGATCATATAATGTAGTTGAGGAGGTAGAGTACGAGAGGTGTAAAGATTGGTTCCTGACGCAGAAGCCGGCTGAAGTGGTGCTTGCATTGATTCCCTATAAGAGTGAAAGTCGTTGGGTTACCCTCATAAGGAGTGAAGTCAGAAGAGGATCCGGAAGAAAAGTAGCATCCACATTCGAATTCAAAGGGGCGCTTGCAACACTGTTCGGAAAATCTTTCTCGTATAATCCGGAAAAATTTGTAGTTACCTCCGGAAAATGGCAACTGATCGGTGATGAAGATATGATACGGGAATTTGCCTCCGGTGATTTCGAGAAGTATACTTTGGGTGATTTTATGGAGCAGGGCGAGGCAGGTGATATGCTTACCGGGTCGGATTCACCTTTAAAAGTGGTTGCAAATGTATCAATGATGCAGGATTCTGTTGCATCTGTTTTCAGAGATCCGGCGCATGAAAGGGTTGCTGTATGGTTGCACAAGAAGAATTACCAGGTTCTTTTCTTTCAGATATTTCCCGATCTTGATAAAAAAAGTGTTGATTTTTCGCTATCTGTCATATCTCAGAGAGTTCCCAACCTGAGGGAGCCGGATACAGAGCTCGTTAATGTCCCGGATACGGTCAGGATTCCGGTTGGACCTTTCCTGATTACCAAAGGGCAAAAGGAGAAGATGTATCTCGAACAGATGCCTGATAATAAACTCAGGCTTATCTATACCGACGGGAGGGGGATTTGGGCGATACCATTTACAGCTCCTTTGCGGGGATTTGTAGAGGAGGTTGATTATTTTTCAAACAAGAAGTTCCAGATGCTGTTCGCAAGTGGTAACAAGCTATATCTACTTGATAAGACGGGCAGATATACCGGACCATTCCCAAAAAGTGTCGATTCTTTGATCCTGCTTGGTCCTAAGGTCTACGAGCATAACGGAGATTTCTCAATAATGCTTCTTCATACCGACAATAAACTCAGGCTATATGACAGGAACTGCAAGCCGGTGGAGGGGTGGCAGGATATTACCACTGAGGAGATGATAGAGGGTTTCCCTGAATTGATGAAGATAGGTGAGTGTCAATACTGGATTTTAAGAACAAGGTTGCGTACACTCATATACAGACATTCGGGAGAGAAAATAGGCGATTTGTCAGGAAAAAATACCCTGTTACCTGACACAAAGATAAGAATCCTTTCTGGCACAAAAGTAGCAGTGACCACCCGCAAGGGAAAAGAGATCAGTTTGGATCTACAAAGCGGAGAGATAAAAAAAATAAGAAAAAGAGGGAAGTTATTCTGATATGGAGATGTTTCTTACAGTTATATTGATATTGGTATTGCTCTTCTGGTTA
>SAAM01000412.1 GCA_009929415.1 Clostridia bacterium
TGATCTAGAATATTTTCTTTCCACGGTAATAATACGCATATACTTTTTCAAAATCCTGATCTGCAAATATCTTCTGAGCCACTAGATTGTCCTCCTGAACATCTGCTATCACGACCTTTATCCCTTTTGAGAGACCCTTGCAGAGCATGCCCTTGAGCAGCTTCTTTCCATAGTCCAGGTTTCTGTATTTAGGAGAGACGAACAGGTCATTTATTATCATGTATTCATCGATAAAAGTGACATATCCCATCGCAATGACTCTTTCTCTGTCGACAATGGCAAAGAACATGTTCTCAAGCATGCTTTTCTGTATATTGTCCTCAAAGAACGACCTCTGCCTTGGATGCATTTCGGTAAGGTGCTGATAGTCGCTCAGCCACTCATCGTTGAGCCCAGTATCTACGAATATACCCTGCTCTATGAAGTTTGCAAATGCAAACAGCTCCTTCTCCCTGTTTTCAAGATTGAGTGCAAGCACGAGTCCGGGATTTGATATCTCGAATCCACCTCTTACCATCTCCATCTCGAGATGCTCAAACTCCTTTGAGAATACTACTCTGTAATAAGGATTTATATCGTGCTTTGACAGCTTTCGCATATGCCTGTCCATTATGGATGCTATCTCATCCTTAGCAGGAGGGATCAGCATGTTTATGGTGCATACGTTCGACGTGTTGAAATATCTGATCAGGAAACCATTATCTATCGTTATTCCAGATGACGGACTGGAATTCATCAAAAGCTCTTCTATTCTTTGTATCATCGGATCAGCGCCCTTCTAATATATTTTAGGACATTATAACACAAAATTTAATTAAATTCTATCCTTTGCTTCTGCAACGAGCTTTTCAACAAATTCCTCAACGCTCAGTGAGCCAAGTTCTCCGCCGTCTCTTGATCTTACAGATACATTTCCTTCGTTTGCTTCCTTTTCTCCTACGATGATCATATATGGCACTTTTTCAAGCTGAGCCTCTCTGATCTTGTAGCCTATCTTTTCTGCCCTGTCATCTATTGCCACTCTTATGCCGGCGTCAAACAGTTTCTTGTAAAGATCGTCTGCGTAGTCCATGAACTTGTCGGATATAGGGAGTATCTTTGCCTGAACCGGAGAAAGCCATACAGGGAATTTTCCTGCGTAATGCTCTATCAGTATGCCTATGAATCTCTCGATGCTTCCAAATGCAACCCTGTGGATCATTATAGGTCTGTGCTTCTCACCGTCTTTTCCTGTGTAAGTCAGGTCAAACCTCTGTGGAAGCTGATAGTCAAGCTGTATTGTTCCGCACTGCCATGTTCTTCCTATGCAGTCTCTCAGATGGAAGTCTATCTTTGGTCCGTAGAATGCTCCGTCTCCCTCATTCAGCCTGTAATCGAGTCCAAGCTCCTCAAGCGCCGCCTTGAGCGCTGCCTCTGCCTCGTCCCACATGGATATCTCTCCAAGGAAGCTCTCAGGCCTTGTTGAAAGCTCTACGTGATAAGAGAATCCGAACTGCTTGTATACCTTGTCGATCAGCATCGCCACGCCCTTGATCTCATCCTTTATCTGCTCAGGAAGCATGAATATATGCGCATCATCCTGAGTAAAGGCTCTTACTCTCATAAGGCCGTGAAGCGCTCCTGAAAGCTCATGTCTGTGAACTCTTCCTACCTCGCCCATTCTTATAGGGAAATCTCTGTAGGATCTCATCTTAGTCTTGTAAGTGAGCATTCCTCCCGGACAGTTCATAGGCTTTATTGCAAAATCCTCTTCATCTATCTGAACTGTGTACATGTTTTCCTTGTAGTGGAACCAGTGTCCCGAAGTCTCCCAGAGATGTCTGCTCAGAATTATAGGAGTTTCTATCTCTACATAGCCCGCCTCTCTGTGAACCTCTCTCCAGTACTTCATAAGCTCATTCTTGAGCACAGTTCCGTTTGGAAGGAAGAACGGGAATCCAGGTCCGTCCTCAAGTATAGTGAA
>SAAM01000413.1 GCA_009929415.1 Clostridia bacterium
ACATCCATCCCACACAGAAGCTGCAACCCAAGAAGAAGCGGGGCAGACCTGCCAAAATCAAGCACGTATAGTCTCACTCATTGGGAAAGTTGTATTTAACTGAAGGATTTCCGAAGCGAATAGTTGTTGCAGCAACTTTCGATCAACCCACTGGGTTAGAAGATGCTTGTGCTATCATGCTTAAAACCCTTAAGAGAAAAGGCGGAGAGTATGTTGACCTCGTCGATGATAGCCGAGACTTCGATGAAGAGAGGTTCTGGGAGGCGTATAGAACGAAATCTTAAATTCACTTCCTAACACAAACCATCGAAAATCCTATAGCTTCGCTTCAATTACTACTCACTTTGACAGATTAATCATTGTTGATCACAATTAGTATGGCCCCGTCATAGGTGTATTGTTTAGCTTTGAATCCATAAACTACCAGGTTGCAGTCTATCATTTTTTTTCTTTGAACGATTCTCATTTGTGTGTTTCAGTTATATTGAGTCGTCTGTTAAAGAGGTCTCAATTTTCTTAGGTATGTCAGTTAGATTGTTGCCTGGCCTTTCCTAAGCAGAGGATTCCTCTGTATTAGCACCTTGAAGTTCATAATTCGTTTCCCTAGTCGACTTGACCCAGCAGTATCTTGCTCCTTTCCATCAGATCATCAAGCAAGCGATTGGCGATAATTTTATCGGACTCGTTGGTTGTTTCCTCGGTACTGGAAGTGATGGGCCCGCATGCCAGGGCTTCCCGCTCAAGCCTCATGCCTACCTCCAGGTATCTCAATAGTTCTTGGTTTGTCAACGTAATTGGGTCCAGACTGGAAAGCCGCTCAATGGCGATGTCCTGGATGCGTCTCGCACTCTGTGCCTGCCTTCTGCTGATCTCCAGCGTTTGCGCAAGGTACTCTTTCTGACGTTCCTTATCCATGTAGGAATCGAATGCAGCGCATCGCTTAACCCAATTATGGTTGGCCGACCACCTGAGGAGCAACGGCATGGACCAAGCATTTTCTATATACTTATTGACTACTTTCTGGATGCTCCTGTCGATGCCGTAATCCCGATAGGCGCAGAAAGCTGCATAGGCTTTGGTTGTCTCTCCCTCCTGCCTCCCCCATGTTGGTGTTGCTTCGGTTTTATCCCAGTTCACTTCAATCTCCCTTGTTCCTGTTATACTCTTTCAGCTCGACCACCTTGGCACTGACCTTGTATAGGATTTCAGAAACAATCATGAATTCCTCTGCTGTTTCCACCTTCAGAGGTTCTTCACCCAGGCAATAGAACAACTTCTCAAGAAGCTTGTTTGCACTGGACAAAAGCATATCCGAGCTTTCCTGCATTCTCTCCACCGTACTTGAACCAGCAGCTGTCAAAACCACCTCCCGACCCTTCATCAATAGTATAAACAAAATATCACTTCCAGTGGTGTCATGGGGAACACGGATAACACATGAATCTCATCAGCTCTTTGCTTCACAGAAGACGATGAAGGCTTGGGGATCAATCCCGTTCTCTCTCTTCGCAGTAAGCCGTTACTTTCACCAGCCCAGGCTTCCTCAAGAACGGGGCCGACTCTGTTGGCTCTTCTATTGGAGATGGGGCATCTCATAACGCTTAGCGTATCCAAGATATCAAAAATTGTCCCAGACAGCTCCAGACAGCCTCAGACAATGTAGGAGGTATTTCTGACCGTTTACTATATAAATCACTGATGGCTTACGGAACGCATTACAGCCTAACTGTATATATAGTACATGTTTTTCGCTTCCCTGCTATCCGCTGATGAGTTTTACTGATTGCTTCCATGAATTGGTTCCAAGGCTTTCCAGCTTTGTCTATGTGGCTGTCTGATACCTCTTAGGACTGTCCATGGCAATGCTCCTTTACATTGCCGTTGATTAATTCAACGTATGACAACCCATCTCTGCCATCTCTTAGCATTCATGTTGTGACTAGGGTTGCCCCTACATTGC
>SAAM01000414.1 GCA_009929415.1 Clostridia bacterium
CCATTTCTAGGGAAAAAAGGAGAATATCTTGCTTGTTCTGCGCTATCTGATCGCCTATCTGAGTTATAAGGGTTGTCTTTCCTAGGGAAGATATTGCCCCCACTATGTACAGCCCTTCATAGAGTCCCCCGTCTAGAACGTTGTCCAGTTCTGTAAACCCTGTAGTTATTGATGGAGTGTTTGCTCTTGCATGTATCCCATTGATAAAACTATCTATGCTTCCTGCAGCGCTATTCCGATGGTATTCCTCCCTCTCCTTCCTCAATTCCTCTTCCTGGACAAGTTCAGTCTGCCTTATTTTCTCTATAAAGGCTTCCCTGTCTTTCTGTAGGGCTTCATTGGGATCCTTGTAACCATCAGGGTTGTTGTATCCCCCTAGTATGTCCACCTTGAAGAAAGGGACCCCCAACTTGTCCAGTTCGATGGTCAGTTTTTCTGTGGTCTCTTCGCCTGCCTTGTCATTGTCCAGTGCCAACAATACGGGGCTATCTGGAGGGAATGCTCCCAGGTACTTTACTAACTTTTGGTAGTTCATTGTACTTCCCAGTCCAATAGCTTGCCCCCCTGCCTCTACAATGCTCATCGCATCTATTTCCCCTTCTACTATGAAAACAGGTTGCCCCGCTTCCAGTGCCTCTAGGTTGAATAGGTGGGATTTCCCTGTCTTTCTGATCCTGTCCTCCTTCCTTGCTGTGGGATCTGTGTTCCTAACTGTGTAGCTGGTAGGGCTGGTAGGTATGATAAGGGCTTGCCAGGTTGTCCCGCCTGTCTTGAAAGCTGGGTCATAGCCCAACTTGAAACGATCTATAGTTTCCTGTGATAGTCCCCGTTGCTGTGGGTAGGCTGTCTGTGCTATCCGGTTGTGCGCTATTGCTAAGTATTCGTTCTGATCCTGCTGCAGCTTCTCATGCTGTTTGGGCTTCCGTTCTTTTCTGATTTGCTCTGGTATTCGTTCGATTCTGGGTTGGTCTTCTCCCTCTAGGCAAATATTGAATATTTCACTTGCAGTTTGAAGTTTCTCATTAAAGCTGGTAATTCCATAATCTATACCTACTACGTCTAGGGTGTCATAGGTGACACCGCAAGAAAAGCAATGAACTCGTTTACTGTCAGGGTTATACCCCATGCTAGGGTTCTTATCCTCGTGGTCTGGGTTTAGACACCTAAAGAGTTTGCTGGTGTCTATCATTTTTCCTTGAAGATATGCTTCCAACTGGTCTTTAATATGCTCTTTTGCTTGTTTCCTGGTCATTGTATGCCCTGCCTTTTACTTGAATTTTTTTCTTTGGAGAAATGGGCTTCTCTATCCCAATTAAGAACATACCCCGCTACTCAAAAGCGGGTGTATGCCTGTTAGATATATATAAATATATCTAAAGATACTAGGCTTTTTTCTTTGCTCTATTTTACTGTTATATAACAAGTTAAAATTTATCAATATCATCACTACCCCCCCTATATATCATCACTACCCCCCTCTTTTGATGTTTTTGGAGTCTCTTTCCTTTTATTTTTCTTGGGGTGTTCTTTCCTTTCCGGGTAGTTGTTCCAAGCTATTTTTATGAGTGCTTTTGAAAACTCTTCATAGTTTGTTGGTGGGACTATCTGCGTTCCATTAGTTCCACAATATTGCCATTTCAAGGTATCCCTTATTGCGTCCATGTCCCGTTCAAAAGGTTCTATGATCCTCTGGTTAATCCTGCCTTGGTCTTTGATATCTTCATATTTGGGTATGATCGGGGTACTTTCTAACAGGGTCATAACACCTATAATGTCAGCATTCAGTTTGTTGCGGTTCATGCTCTTGTGGTTGCTGATCTTGTAAAGAAAGTAAAAAGAGTTGCGGTTCTTGTTCCAATGTCATTAAGTTAAGGCTCCCGAGCAAAGTAGAAGGAAGCTATCAATGAAGAAACCTACGTTTCTGACTTGATAGCTTTCATTTTCAGTCTTGCA
>SAAM01000415.1 GCA_009929415.1 Clostridia bacterium
CTTTCTCCAGCTCTGCAAGCAAAGCTGCCTTGAAAGCCTCTACATACTCCTCAACATCTTTTGAGTCCTCAAGGAAAGATTTGCGATACTGAGGTTTCAATCTGGAAACAGGAACTGTAACCACGGTTTTCGGTTTCTGTACTGGTGGCGTTTTCGGACTAATGGGCTGATCTTTTGGTTGTATTGGAGGAGGCGTTTCCTCAACTTCTCCCCAGTCTTTGATCCTGGATGCCAATTGTGGATAGTCATAAGACTCAAATCTGTGGAAACGTTCATTGATCATTGCTATCTGTGTTGTTCTCTCAAGGTCCTTCTGAATATTTGTAAGATCTCTCTCGATTGAATCAATTTTTTCTTTTGAAAGATTCTCATACCCTGAGATGGTTTCCAACATCTTCTTGAACTCATCCAATTTGGCAATCTTTTCTTTCTTTACTTCCTCAACTCGTCTATTGACCTTATCGAATAAAATGCCAGTCAACTCCTTAGCGGCATTCATATGATTGCCACGATAACAGTTGTCATCAGCAAGAATGGATTTGAGACTTTGAATTTCCTCTCCTCCAACATATGAGAGATTGTATTGCTGTTCGATCAGGAACATTCGAGCTCTTTCATAAATCTCTTTTTGCTGAGTACTCAAGAACCCAAGGATTGGATCCACTGTGTGCTCAACAAGATCAAGCAAGTCTGATTCGAAATCCTCGACATTGGAGTAGTACCAATCATAACTCTTGTTTTGCAACGAACGAAGCAGTTCAATTGCCGGCTTGAGTTGCACAAGGAAGGGAAACATATCAACCCGTTCCATATAACGATTCAGCTCACTGTACTTAGTGGAAACAGAGCTGCTGAATTCATAAGCCAAGGCCTTAGCCTCATTGATCGATATTGGTTTATGAAAAGCATTGCTGTACACTTCCTTGAGCTGTTTGATTTTCTTGGGACTTATGTCCAGAACCGGAAGTACCACAATCCTTGAATGATTGGATGAATTTCGTATTGCTCTTTCAAATGCCTGTTCTTCAAGTGCTTTAGAATCGAACAACACTTCAATTTTTGCCAATCCATAGAGACGGGCAACCATACACAAGATTGATGCATAAGACCACCCATTGGGCTTCTTCTCAAAGGACTCCATCAGGGTCGCGAGTGTCGTTCTGATACCACCCGTTTTGTTTCTGGCAACGAAGGAAAGGATTTCTCTCTCGGATTCTGACATTTGAATTAAGAGATCTCCAAGCGCTTCCTTTCCTGCCTGAAGATGCCTGGAAATGTCTTTCTCATCATAACGAGCTTCCCCAAGCATTTCTAAATTTGGATAGACTTTCTGAATCAGCTTCTGAAAGCCAAAGGAAATTCGCATTCTCGGATCCGAATTTTCAGTAAGCACATCATCGCCGGCTACGAACATCTGAGCCAATCCCAACAATTCATAAGCCCGTCTCTTAATACGGTCAAAACGAACCTGATTTTGGTGGTTTTTATCTGTTACGATGGCTACCTCTTCTGCAGACCTTCCATTGGAACCATTCTGCTTAACGTAGGTTTCGGTCTGCAGATACAACCTGTTCTCCTTGTAAAACAAGTCGTCATCAGGAATGAGTAGTACCAGGTCATCCTTGGACACACTCATGGCTCGCAAAGACTCCTTCGCTTGACTTGCCGTAAGTATATGGATTCCCAATTCATATTCTTTACTGAAGATTTGATGATCCATTCGTTTGGTAAAAGAAAAATCTTGTCCATTAACTTCATACCGTATCTTGTTCAGATTCAAGACACTGGTGAAAAACATGTTTGCCATTTGCTCATTGATAGACTGTGGATCGACATCTTGTCCTTTGATGTCTTCCTCAATATCTCGTTCCTTGTCTGTCAGGTATTCATAGAGCTCTTCATTGCGCTTGATGTATGTCTGCTGCTCAAGGATGTTCAATGACTCTTCCACAC
>SAAM01000416.1 GCA_009929415.1 Clostridia bacterium
TCTGCAAAATGCATTGCCATCTTTGTAGCTATAACAGAGTTGCAGCCATGCGCTATATTTGCAAATGGTCCTCCATGAACGAACGCCGGCGTGCCTTCGAGCGTCTGAACGAGATTTGGCTTGAGAGCGTCCTTCAGGAGCGCAGCCATCGCGCCGTTTGCATCAAGCTCGGCAGCGGTTACAGGCTTGCCGGCTCTCGAGTATCCGATTATTATCTTTCCCAGTCTTTCCCTGAGGTCTGATATGTCATTTGCAAGGCAGAATGCAGCCATTACCTCAGATGCTACAGTTATGTCAAACCCGTCTTCTCTTGGAGTTCCGTTTGCCCTTCCTCCGAGTCCGTCCGTTATGAATCTCAGCTGACGGTCATTCATGTCCATGCAGCGTTTCCATGTTATTCTTCGCGTGTCTATATCAAGCACATTGCCCTGCTGGATGTGATTGTCGATCAGTGCTGCAAGCAGGTTGTTTGCAGCGCCTATCGCATGAAAATCTCCTGTGAAGTGAAGATTTATGTCCTCCATAGGTATAACCTGGGCATACCCGCCGCCTGCAGCGCCGCCCTTTACTCCAAATACAGGTCCGAGGGAAGGCTCCCTGAGAGCCACCATAGTATTCTTTCCGAGCTTTGAAAGCGCATCAGCAAGTCCTATAGTAGTTGTCGTCTTGCCCTCACCGGCAGGAGTAGGGTTTATGGCGGTCGTCAGTATCAGTTTTGCCTTTTTTCCGCCCGGCTTCTTGAGCAGGTTGTAATCAAGCTTTGCCTTGTATTTGCCATAAAGCTCCAGATCATCCTCGGTGAGTCCCATTTTTTCAGCTATCTTTCGTATATCCGAAGCTACTGCTTCCTGTGCGATTTCAATATCAGATTTAAATCCCATAATATCCTCCCGTATTAACGAAATATACTGGAAATCAAGCTCTTCCAGTCTTACCAAAATGTCCCCTGAAAGCTGTCAGAAGAACCTTGAGCAATATGGCTTCTATGAACGCTATAGCAAGGGCAGATACTATCCTTGTAGGAAGAAGTACCAGAAAACCCTTCTTAAGCAGTATTGTAAGCCAGAAAGTGTTGAGGATAAGAGAGCAGATCACTGCGCTCAGTATACTCGAAATGGCGATCAGGCTTATCGAAGGCTTGCGTCTGTAAAGAACGAGCCCCGGTATAAGTCCTGAAAGCGCCGCAGTAAGCGTAAACCCTGGAAAGAATGCTCCCTGTGGAAACAGCGTGGCGCCAAGTACGTCGGCCACTATCCCGGTCATTGCACCCCAGAAAGGTCCCATGAGAGCGCCGGCAAGCGCTATAGGCAGGCCGCCGAAGCTTATCCTCACAGCACCTCCAAAAGCCATGAAACCAAGAAACCTTGTGAAGATGATGCTTGTAGCTACAAGCAGGCCACTGAATACAATACTCTGGGTATTGCTTCCTCTGCCGGCATCAAGTCCAGATGCGTTAATGCTTTTTTTATTCATTTTTCCTCCTCAGCGGATGCGGCATCATATCGCAGACATAACCCCTCAAATTTGAGCATGTCCTTCGTCTTCAGGCAACTTCCCATCTCTGAAGCACTTTACGCATGATACCTACTCTGCACAACTTCATTATATACTGACACGTAGTCTTATTGCAATAAAAAGCAATTAAGTTAACTAAAATCTTTCCGAATATTCGATGGATATGGTATAATTGAGTCATAAAAATGCTGTAACGTTTTCTTTTCGTACATTTTGTACGATTTGTGCGGTTTTAACAAGGAGGCCGGCCATGAAAATAATAGACAGAGGAATGAAAGGCGTAAAGAGATTTGATGTGATGGATTTTGCATTTTTCAAGATTTGCATATTCACGCTCGGAGTACTGACTGGGGTTTATTTCTTCAAGTTCTTCAGGCGAAAGGAAGGCATGCTCTGGGGAATATTTGGAACTACCTGGATATACACTCTCTGCAAGGC
>SAAM01000051.1 GCA_009929415.1 Clostridia bacterium
ATTGAATCCCATTTCTCTGATGAGTCCATCCAGATCCGTGGGTTGCGGATTTACCAGTACTGCAGGGGAGAAGGCGTGAAGAATCCTCTCCCCGTGCCTATCAAGCTGCTCCTTGCTCAAAAGCGGAATCCCGTTTGCGTCCAGTTTACTTGCACATTTTACCATGCTGCCCTAGTTATCCCCGCTTTTCCTCTTGATCAGTTCCTCAATGAACATCTTCCAGTCTTCCTCGTTCGCTTCCAGGTTCCTTGCGGTTCTCAAGGCAGCGTTCACATAGGGTCGGTCGTTGACATACGGGTTCAGATCAGGGGCCAGCAGGCCCTTCTGATGCCCCACGATGTCGTACATCTCGGCTTTCTCAGCCTCGCTCAGGTTCAGCACTTCAGCCAGTGTCGACAGCCTTTCTTCCGTCAACGGAGCGCGACGGTTGTTCTCGACATCGCTCAAGAAGGGCGCCGATACTTCCAATCTTCGCGCCAGTTCCCGTAAACTGATTTGCTTTTCCTCTCTTTTCCTTTTCAGGAACTCCCCAAAATTCGCGGTAGTCTTGTACATGGCAGTTTTATCCTTTCAGTCTGTTTACTAAAAGACTGACAGGCTAACGATACAGGGAAAGGATAAAGTGGTCAATGGGGTTTTAGCAAAAATACTCAACAAGTGTGTAGCTTTGGTAAATTCATCACAGAAGGTATCGTATCAACTTGCTGGTGTCAATTGGATGTCTTGCAGCGTTACACTTACTAGCATCCAAAACTCCAAGGTTATAAGTTAAATGAATAAAATATAAAAAAGTTTCTATTGCTTGTTTTCAATATCCGCTTCACCAATAGCATAATCTTCGATTTCAATCCCAGCCTTTGGACATCGCTTTCGTAATCTCCTTGGTTGTCAAGATTTTATTGCATGACTCCCAGTCAATATTTGCAACAGTAGAATTGTACTTAACTGTGAACGGATTTGACGCAGGTATAGCTTCAATTCGTTTTTTCGCCTCTTCAATCTCTCCAACCGCCACTTCAATCCAGATGTCTTCCAATACGTCAGGTACTTGCCCGAACATATCGAAAATATTCTGAAGTCTGGTTGAGAGGAGTTCATGTACCCTCTCCTCAACTGAGCCGGTATATTTCATGTTGTAAATAAACACCTCTGGATTCACTTGACCTATTCTCTGTATACGACCCTTTCTCTGTTCGAGTCTGGTTGGATTCCAAGGGAGGTCAATGTTTATGAGAGACCCTAGAGTCTGGAGATTCAGACCTTCTGACGCTGCATCAGTACCAACTAGGATGGTCACTTTCTTGTTCTTTACCATCTTTTTTAAATCATTCTTTTCTTTTGGTTCTCGTACTCCGTTCATATAAATGCAGGAGGATGATCCTCCTGCGTAGAGGCCGACAATCTCTTCAGTATATTTTTTAGATAAGCTCTCAGCAATCCAGGAAGCAGTATCGAGATATTGGGAGAACAGTATGCAACCGTATTCTTTCCATGGTTTTGTAGCAGTACCATCGGTTCCTCTTACCCCATGGTCAAGGATATCGACTATTTTTTGGAGTTTCGGATCAGAAATCTTTGAATCATCCAGAGCTACTTCCAATATTGCCACAAAATTCCTTAAAACTTCTGTTTCTGGCGCTGTTAGGGTCTTGAGATCCGAGCTCTTAGCACCTTGAGCTTCATCTTCGTCCTCATCCTCATCCGAAAGTATCCATCCTGTAAGCATTGAATTACCAGTTCTGTAACCTGCAAGCATGGATGATCCGATACGTCTCAGAAGTAGCGACTTGAATAATCCTGCCGACTTACTACGTTTCTGAATCATCGCACAAAAGTCGCCTGCAAGTCTGTATGCATCTGCCAGGTATCCTTCCAATGGTATTGATTCCAATAAGCTTTCTCCGAATAACCTTACATCTATCCGTTTCAAGTAAGGTTCCCCAGTAGAAATGTTAATAGTATTTTCCAAGAAGTTACGTTCCCTTCTGATGATATGTGTTATATACGGATTGTTCATTCTCAGGAGCCCCAGCGTCTTGTTGTTCATACGGACTTTCATCTTTATCGGCGGAGAAAGTTCAAGATAAGTCTTGTCACAGCGGCTTTGGTCGCTGCCCATAGACTCCTCCCTCCGGATTCTGCTGAAGAAACCATCATTTACCATCGGCAGAGGAAGTGGATTCCTGATCCAATCCCAAGCTTCTGAGTCGTCCTCTATATACTTCTTTCCTGAGACTATATCCAACCCAAGTTGGACGCTTCCAATCGAACGCCAGCGGCTTCCTACAGTTCCGAGTACATTATCTCCACCTTGCGACAGAATGTTGAGGAGATCCCAAGCCTCGACAGGATTCATCTGGACTGGAGTTGCAGTAGCTAAAAGCATTGAGTGAGTCCTTTTTGAGATCTCACAAAGGTACGAATAAAGCCTATTCATTTGCGGCTTGCGATTCACATCATCAGGTGAAAGGTTGGACCTTCTTGCCCTATGACATTCATCTACAAGCACACAAGCATATCCTCCATTGATATGAAGAAGTTGTGATTTCAATTCTGAACATGATTCAGAACCATTAATGATGATACCTTGGGAGACAATACCTATTTGCCTTGGACATTTATCGATTGGGAGGGCAAAGTAATGATCGTCTTCGTCAATCCATCCCGATCCATTCCAATATGCAGAAGGGATTCCCATGAGCTCGTTCATGTCATCCCTCCACTGTTTCTGCAGCGTTTTAGGAACAAGAGCCAGAACCGGTTTGTTGTCCCATAAAGCCATCAACATTGCGCTCATTGCGAGCTGAATAGTCTTTCCCAAACCAACTTGGTCTGCATTTATTAGCCTAGCTCCATCTCTCGTCTTGTGCTGTTGGAAGGCCAAACTAACGAAGTATTTTTGGTGATCCCAGAGGCCGAAACTTTTCCTGTACACAGGGGATTCGACTACCGCTGCGGCATCTCCTACGCCATTTTCATCTGTTTTCCACGCTTCAATCCCTGCATATACTTTTCTTTTTGACAGTCTATCAATGTCTCTGATGACCATGTCACATAGTGGCTTCGCATATTCATCATTCCATAACTCATCGAACTCATCCTGGACCCAATCAACAGCTTCCTGTGAGTTGTCTTCCCACACCAACTCATAATTTTGTTTCCATCCATTTAATGATTCATTTACTGAGCCCAAGAATGCTGTTTTAGTACCATCTTTTAGCGTAATGACAGCAGCCTTTCCATGTGCAAGCCCGAATCGTTCTCTCGGTAACACTCGGACTTCCAGTTTGCCAGACTTTATGAAGTTATACAGTCTTTTGAAACGTTCTTGATTTGGAGGCAATTCCTCAGGTTTGAAATCACACCATTCCTGCTTTTGTGTCTGATTGGCCAGCTGAGCGGTCTTGACATCATCAAGATCCAATTCAGAGTTGCAAACGATACGAACCTTGCCAGCCATCTTTTCTATGGACTCTCCTGCAATATCAAGAATGGATGAAGAGAAATAACCAGCTATCCTGTCATATGAAATAGCCTTATCCAGCTTATCTTGAAGGAGCTCTGTGAATAATTGACTCTTCCTTGACGAATACCTTATCACCATGCCAACCTCAAATCATATCGTTTTCAATTGCAGCTTTGAGAAGTTCTGCAGTCTCTGCTGCTGATTGCCATACTGCCATTCCATCATTGTTTTTTGCCCTGGAGATAAAACCAAGGAGCATCGCCATCCGTGTACGAAGCGACCAGTACAGATTGTCTTCCTCATAACGGCCTTTGAGGAATTTTCTTCCCTCCAATGCATCCTCTTCCTGAATTGCGACATGAAGAGCAAGGAGTAGGGCACGTAAAAGAGTATGATCAAACTTGTTGTCTGAGACATAATTCTTTAATTCGCCAGGAGTCTTGAAGCGTACATTGTTTGCCTTTGTGTCACCAAGCATATCCTTGTATTCGGCAACACCGAAAGACCGTGCAAGTTCTTGGAATGTCCCGTTCTTGAAATCCCCGTTCATGTTGGCTTCGTAACCTTTGATAAAGAATCTTTCCTCAGGTTCCAGCTGCGTCCATTGATAAGCTTCAATCCCAGATGGAACCAGGTAGTCGTATGCTTCCTTCTTCGCCTGATTGATAATCTTTGTTACTGGGCTGTCTTCAGATGCTTCACGAGCTTTGGTAAGTTCGTATTGCACATCTACACCTTCAATTTCACTGTAGCGCGTAAGTACTTTAAGTGCAGCAGCGTAAGCAGCAAGGAGGTAATCATTGTCATTGAAGTCTGGATTGTCTTTATCATCAATATCACGCATTGAGTCAATCATGTTGTGTACTTCATCTCGAATCATCTCGAAAAGTTCATCTTGAAAAACAATACCAAGTTCTTGCCTTTTACGGAGAACAAGCAATACAGTACCTTGAACATAATTCCCTATTTTGAGACCAGATGCAGTTTCAGTCTGTATGCACCAACCAGATGTTACCTGAAGTCCTGCAGACCAAAGAATCATGGACAGCTCAGCCCAGACTTTAACATCTTGATGGGTAAACATCACAACCTGCATCCCATTATTAGGCATATGATTTGCTAGGTTGCGGTAAATTTCAACCATGGGATTGTTGAACGTCTCCCCAGTACCTTTAACAGCAAGAACCCGTTTCGAATCGATATACCATGAAGGAAAAGCCTTCCTTAATAGGGTACCATCCCATGCAAGGAAGTATTCAGAAAGTTCATCATAATTGACCGCATCGGCATACGGAGGATCTGTAATCCAGATATCACAGATGTCATTGATATCACGAGCATCTAACACTTTTATATTCGAGTTTGTACTAATCGGATAGGATTTGATAGTAAAGGTAAAAAGATCATAATAAGAATATGTGGATCTTGCCGGCCAATTCATCATAGTATTTAATGCCTGATTATAAAATACATTGTTAGCAACATCTCTGGCACTAGCCCAACGCGTAAGTCGAGATGAGTAATCTAACACTCTGTTTAATCCACATATCGCTGATGCCAGTAATTCAGGTCTATCGGATAACTCATCAATATTCTTCATTAAGATTCCAAGGAAAAGCAACTGTCTGGGTGTGTAGAGCTGATGCCAATACATCCAGCCTTTTTCACGAATAATTTGGCTTGTATTGTATCCTTCGATTATTGGAGCAGATGGGATATACCCCTTTCCCTGCCACTCTTGTATATGCCCTGCTACAAAAGCCTCAACTCTTCTCTCACGTTCAATATCATTTGAAGTGGGCGCTTTGTAGCAAACATGCCAATCTTTTGACGCATCAACTACAGCTTTGATATTACCTATATTCTTTCTGATAGCATTAAATTTATCCGTGTCAGGTTTGTTGTCGAAACGTATATATTGTATTGCATAAAGCCTTTCTTGAAACAAATCTGAATCTAAGGGCTTCCAATCCTCTTTATCCCAACGCCTGAGTGCAGGCGAACCTTCGCCTCCTTTAATTGCGTTAAGGGATGTTTTTCTCTTGCAATGCGGACAGTATACATCTCCTCCAACTATTGTGCCATTGGTGAATTTTTGTAGCTCCAGAGGTGTGACATCATCACAGACTTCAAAATCAAATCCTGTATCATTATCTACCAATTTGATAACTGTGTTATGTTTTACACTTATTACTTGAGATGGTAACAGTGGTACCTTATGCCCACATTCAGGGCATATGACTTCATTGCAGTAAAGATAGTACTTTGCGATTTGCCCTTCTTCATTTTTCTCTACTTCTAGAGCATCAATTTCATCACATGTCTTGTCAAAAACACTTTCAAGGAACTTTTGGTATTTCTCCGCATTTTCGGGAGCAGATCCTACAATGTGGATGCCTGCCCAAGAAAGGAGGGTTGCAAGTGGGCTAAGATCCGAACCATAGGCACGACAACCCATTCTTGCAGCCTCGAACGGGATTGAACCACCTCCAGAGAAAGCATCTCCCACAGTTGTCTTGTGGCCAAAACGTTTTTGGGAGAGCTGAGTTATTAGTTCTGGTGTACTTGAAGCAATGGTTTCCAGATGGGCGTTTATTTTATTCCAATCAATAATTTCATCCCCAGCTTGTTCTGACCGTAAACAATACATAAGTTTTTCATCATAAGATAAGTCATCAAACTCAATCCCAAGCTTGGAAGGTACTGTCTTGTTCTTCCTATTTCTAAGTTGATGAAGGTTCATTCCCATGAGTTCCTGGAAGATTTCTCGATCCTTCTTAGGATCGTCGCTTACAGGAAGTAGGCAACCAAAAATTGCTGCTCTGACCAATACCAGCGGTTTTCTTCCCCACCACTTTCCAAGGCACGTGAGTGTCTGGTCCGAGCCAGCTTTTCTTTCTTTGTAGGACTCTTTGGAGAGCTTCGAAACAGGAAATTGGACTTCTATGTATGACTTTGAATAGTCGAGCATGGTTTCTCCTGGTTAAGTAATTGAGTTATGTATGATTGAGCAGACCTTCAAACAGGTCAGGTTGCAGCTTACGTTCAATGACAGGATTATCTGTTATTGCATACCGAAGTGCAATCCGCCATCCCCGTTTGTAATCTGCATCTCCGGTTACAGCGTTGGTCATAGTGAACAGCCACCACTTTTCCTCGCGTGAGAAGCCTTGCCAATTCTGAATTGCATTAGGAATTGCAAATTTGTCACAGTCTTCTATTGCCCACAAGAGTACCATGATTTCCTTCCCAAGCAGCCTTTCAATAGGTGTTTGACCAATAATGAATCGAGAAGCCTTTCTCTTGGTCGCCTTGAGAGTGCGGTTGAGATAGTCTTCGATTGCAGGTTTCACCAGATCCCATTTTTCTCGGGAAATGAATACCTTCGCTTTAGGATTATCTCCTGGAAGCCCTGTGGTCTGTTCTGTTGCATTGTCCCATACATAACGTTCATAAATAGCTACGTTGCTATCTTTTTTCTTTGGTATTATCACAAGGAAGTGCTGTGCGCACTCGATTGGATCGTATCCGAATCCTAATATTTCATTGGTAGGCACTATGTTAAGCTCTCCTAATTATTGAACTATGTTCATGGTAAAGTCTGTGATTTCCTTTTTTTCTGCTGCAATCCAGGATTCAAACCGTTCCCCGGAAGGGAATTTTAGGCTCTCAATCTGAGTTGTGATGGATACCGTGGTCTCTCTACCGAAAAGTGATACAATCGAGTCTATTACGTTTCTAGCCTCAGAAGCATTAATATCTCTTCCGCCAGAATTGAACTCGAACCACTCTGATCCAATTGAGAAATTGGTAGAAAGACCATTGATGGATGCTTCTACTTTAATGAGATTGCTCATCAGTTCATACGTTTGCTTTGTACTTCCTGTCTGGATGCCAACTGAAGAGAGAACCAAGGGTTTATCTTTATCAATAACTATTTCAGTATCGGGATCCCTATTGCCATCATTCGGTTTGTTAACAATCCATACACCAAGCGCATTGCCCCAAAAGTCATATTTGCTGCTGTGAGTAATTGCTTGAACGAATACCTTCCCTTTAGGAAGGGGCACCGCCGCGACATAAGTTGCCGCTGAAGAAGATCTAGGGTCGCTTCCATCTAATGTATAACGTATCGTGAGGCCTGGAGCCTCGCTCTTGAGCTCCAGCATCTTATCCCCATGGTTATCATAGGTATTATATCGACAATTGGTTATATTTCTCCAAATTTTTTCCGTGCCAGTTTCGTGTTCCCCAATAGAGTCAATACATAGGAAATGAAGTTCCAGCTCATTTGTTCTGAAACCATTAAGGTCCGGTGCATTTATCTTCATCGAAGCTGTTGTAGCGGGTTGACCAACCTCATAATAGACTGTATCTCCGTTTAGTGGAGAAATCCTTAATATTACAGTATCATCGGTTCTTGCTACTTCATGTACACCGACGTCAGTCTGGGGTTGAGGAGGATTCTTATCCACCATACCATTATTTTCCACCCAGAATCCCTGCTGAATGTAACGGGACTTGGCATCCTTGAGCGTTGATGGGTGATACCAATTCCAAAAGGAATTCTCAGCAGCACGCTGCTCAATATCCGTCCAAAGCATTCTGTCAGATGTGAATATTCTCTGCTCAATCTTTCTTCTGAACATATCATCAGCGGTTGCATCTGAGCCGGAAACTGTAATAAATTTATGTACAGTCTCTCCAAGTAGTTGTCTAATCTGCTCCTCATGCCTGAAATCATTCGATCCGAATTCCATATTGATCTGATGGCTTTTTAAACCACCTACGCTGGGGTAGTATAAAGTAACAAAAATTTCCTTGAGCGCACTGCATAGGCTGAGACCTACCCTGTCTTGGATTTCCTTGGCTGTTTTAAGTTGCGTGTCATTCTCAGGCACGTGTTCTTCATTGACCATGGTATCTATGATCGAAGAAATAGCCATCGCTTCTTTTGCTGTCTCGAGAAGCTTAATCATACCGTTGATCTGGCCAGTGAGAAAACAAACACGATTCTTCAAGGATTGCGCGTCATACCAATCCTTCAGCTGTTTTTGAAGCCCATTTCCTGAAGGATTGGGCTCAAAAAGGATAAGTGTGACCTTGTCCTTTGAGAGATTAATTTGATCTATGCCTGGAAATACGAGAACTTCCTGATAAGTATCCTTCACCTTCGGTTGAAATCTTTGCGAGAGAAGCTTCTGTACATACTGCTTTGCGTTTTCTGAATTGTAGCCATTCTTTCTGGTAGCAAGCTCTGCATTCACATTCTTGATGTCTTTATAAAAAACTCTGTTATCCTTTCCTACATAGAGATACCAAGCCTTACTACGATAAACTTCAAGTGTTTGTTTCAAATTAGAGATACTATATATTGGTCCTACGATAAAACCTGCCAACTCGGATTCGGTAAGCCCGAGAACTGCAGTAGGAATGTCGGCAAGCGATGAAACGAGTATCATCTTGCAAAGTTCCTCGGTAGCATGTTTACCAGTACCTTGGTCGCACTCCTCAGCCATTGATTGGGCTCCAGACTGGGAAACAATATCATGAGAAATTGCATTGTCGAGTTTTGGTTTGATATCCCTGATGGTGGAATATGTTTCAGTATCTCTCAAATCTATATCATATGCATTAATGATATATTTTCCTTTTGCATCGCCGCTATTCCATAAGCAACGAACCATATTTCTGACCAGTCTAATAAAACCACGAGTTTGCTGGAAGTTGGTATTTTCTTTGAAACGACCAAAAAGATCCTTCACACAGGGATGGAATGGATAACTGTTTACAACACCAGAATAGAGAGCGTCGGGGGATGAACTAGTGATACCTGTCTGCTTGGCTTTAGCTAATTCAATCCTGAAGCTCTCGGCAATCTCGAGTATATCGGGATCGCTTTCTTCAGGGTATACTTCAAAACATTTGCGTTTGAGAATATTGTAGAGGTCGTCGTTGGTGCGATTGACAGGTTCTATGTTCAGTGCATATCTACCAATTTCATTATCAAGGTTGGTAAAGGATTTTTCAACGAGTGCATTGCCTTTTTCATAGTTGCTGCGAAGGTCAGCAATGACTATCAGTACATTGTTAAGCTCTTTTTTAGAGACCGCAGTGAAGAGATTGGCTAATGCAGTTACAGTTACATCGGCAAGTGTGCCCGTACCTACCGTCTTCGTCATGGCATCCTCAAGGTATGGCGGAATCTCGTCGAGGAGAATGAGTGTTGGGATATCACTGTTCAAAAGATTCACCCAGGCTGATTGCCCAGGTGCAGAGAGCGGAGAATAATAAGAGTTGAAGACTGACTCTTTGCCGAGTTGTCTTGCAACCTCACCCCATATACCATATTGAATGTCACTCTCTCTGCCAGTATATGCGACTACATTTATTTGATTGACTTCGTTGTACTTGTCTCCAAAAAGCTTATATCTGAGAACTGGATTTTTCGCGAGCAAGCCAAGAGCAATCATGCAATGGGATTTTCCTCCTCCCATATTCTGGGTAAGCCTGATCACTCCCCTGTCGCTTTTTCCAACAAAACGCTGGAAGGCTGTATCAATCATCTGCTTAAGACCGACCGTCATATACGTTTCTTCGAAAAACTTTTGGGTATCGATTGTCCCATCCCTGAGATCGGACAAATCGAGGACATCATCTCTGTCCGAACCGTTGAAAACGCTGCTTCTAGGTTTGCATAATTCAAATATGCTCTTCATCTACAATCCTCCCAAAAAGTATTGCCTTAAATTTCATAATAACACATCTACAAGCTCTTAC
>SAAM01000417.1 GCA_009929415.1 Clostridia bacterium
TCATAGGCGCCTCCGCTTGTATGGTACAAGTAAGGATACCTATCGAGCTAATAGGTAATTTCTCCTAATTGCCTGGGTATTTATACCTACACGGACTACCGGCTGCCAATCTGCATAATTTCCTTGCGTTTGAACAACCGAAAGCCGTACTATCAGAAAGAAAGAAAGTGAGAGCCTATGAAAACACAGTATCCGGTGCACAAGGATTATCGAACCATCAACATCGGAGTACCGATGTATGCTCCACTGCTGACCCTCTTTCAGAGGATGACCCGCTTTTTGTACGCAAAACAGAGTGTTCCAAGTACCATCAGATGCCAGAAACTCACGCTGAAAAGCTTCGATGGATATACACTTCCCATTGAACTATTCAGTCCTCTTACGGCAAAGGACAAATCCCCTTGTATTCTGTTTCTGCATGGTGGAGCGTTCGCACTTCCGGCCAGTGATTTTCATAAGAAGCTGATATGTGAATATGTGCTTGGTTCGAATATCAAAGTTCTCCTTGTCGATTACCGCTTGGTCCCCAAGCATCCATTTCCCTATGGCCTCGAGGACTGCTTCGCAGCATACCGGTGGATACTTGAGAGCGGCAGCAAATTCGCAATAGACACGAATCGAATTGCAATATGCGGCGATAGTGCCGGAGGGGCCTTGGCTGCTTCACTCATCCATCTGATCAGGGACCGAAATCTTTCAATGCCCCTGTTTCAGATGCTTATCTATCCTGTTTTGGATGCAAGACAGCAATCCGATTCCATGAAACGGTTTACCGATACTCCCATCTGGAATGCACGGCAGAACAAAAAAATGTGGAATCTCTACTGTAAAAACCCAACCGCCCAAGCGTATTGCTCCCCCATGCAAATACCATCGTTTGCACGATTGCCCAAAGCGTATATTGAAGCAAATGAGTTTGATTGTCTGCGTGATGAAGCAATAGAATATGCCAGGCAACTGCAGGACGCAGGCGTGGAAGTTGTAATGAACCAGACCAAGGGAACGGTGCATGGATTTGAGCTGAATTGGAAAAGCGAGTATACGCAACAGATAATCAAGCGAAGAATCGATTACATGAACCAACAATTTGCCGTTGTATATTAGCAGCTTCCTATCGGTATGGTTTTAGTAACAACCTCATGCTATTGGACATTCTTCTTTGATACGGTATAATACCTACTAATATTATAGCAATTATCACCTATCAGGAGTAGTGTATGAAACGTAGTGTATCAGTTGTCCTCCTTATTCTTGCTTCTGCCTCCTTGGCCTTTGCGTCCTCGTATATTGGTGGCAGTATCTCCGTTATGAATGACACGTACAGTGAAGACAACTACAAGGTTGTATTCAATCAGGCTGCAGTCTCACTTGAAGGGGCAAACTACTTTTCGGCCTCCGAGCGTTTCGGAATTGCTTATCAATTTGGATTCGGTTCATCCACTCCCAAATTTGTAACATCCATCCTAACCTTGGAAGGTGATCCTACATCGGTGCTCACCGGAAGCCTCATGGGTACTGTAAAGCATGCATTGAACCGTGAGTTGTCGTTGGAAACCGCCTTGGGGTATGGCTATACTCAGAGTTCCTACGAAGACTCAAGCAGTGAGTCAACCTCTCGGATTTCCAAGATAGAAGCGAAAATCGGGGCATTATACGAGCTGAACAACGAATTGGCTCTTCTGGGTGGTGTCCGTTTCAGTATTCCGTTCAGTGTTACGAGAACGACTAGAAGCGACTCCTCCACTACTACAGAGACAGTCTCCTTGGAGAGTGGATCGGGATTTGGGACGTATTTCGGCCTTGCATTTCAGTATTGATAGGAATTTGGCATCTGCAGCATTACATAATCGTTATATTGAAAGCCTTGAGAATCCAAAGCATGACGAAGTAGATTACGATCGTCAGCGTAGCTGATGCTCCCAGGCTCACCCAAAAAGAAAGGCCTTTGGTC
>SAAM01000052.1 GCA_009929415.1 Clostridia bacterium
GTGCTGCTTGAAATAAATGCGCTCGGCATATCGATATCGATAGATGACTTTGGATCGGGATACTCATCGCTGGCATGCCTGCACAAATTCAATGTGGACACCCTGAAGCTTGACCGTTCATTCCTTGTTAACATAGAGATCGATAAAAAGGGAATAAATATCCTCAGGGGAATGATAGAGCTCTCAAGAGAGCTGGGACTGAGCACTGTATGCGAGGGTATAGAGACCAGAGAGCAGCTCGAGATGCTTAGGGACATGAAATGCAAATATGGACAGGGATTCGTATTTGCAAGACCTATGCCGCTGGCTGATCTGGAGATATTTGTCGAGCAGAACCAGAAGGGCAATCATGAAAAATCTGAAGTGAATGAATTTAATATATAACCAGGAAATGCCTCTGGACCGCTATGCGGTTTCGGAGGCATTTTCTGGTTCAAGGCAAAGAATTCTCATTCACGTATGTCGAGCTCATATTTTTTGAGCTTGTAATTGAGGGTCTGTCTCGATATCTGCATGAGGTCTGCTAGCTTTGAGAGATTTGAGGCCTTTTTTGATTTGACTGTTATAAAGCTCTTTTCAAAGTTCTCGGTCGCTGTCTTCAGCGAGTCTTCGTCGTATAGTGAGAAAGATCCGGATTCTGGCACAGACTGTGCGATGTCTGGAAATTTTTTCATCTCGCCTACTTTTTTTACGATCTTAGGGATATCGTCCTTCGTTATTATCGAGGAGGATGAGAAGTTGAACGCGCTCTCTATTATATTCTTGAATTCCCTTACGTTACCCGGCCAGTCGTACTCGTTGAAGAGCTCGAGTGCTTCGGGAGAGATTTTTCGGATGTTCTTGTTCATTTCTGCGTTGTAGAGCTTTATGAAGTGGTCTGCAAGCTCTTTTATGTCTGATTTGCGGCTTCTGAGGGAAGGTGCTTCGATTTCTATTCCTGAGAGCCTGTAATAAAGGTCTCCTCTCATTCGGTTTTCCTTTATGCAGTCTTCGGGAGTCTCGTTTATCGCGGCTATTATCCTTACGTCTGTCTGCTTTGATTCGAGGCCTCCTATGCGGGTTATCTTTTTTTCTTCGATGGCCTTTAGGAGCTTTGCCTGCATGTTTATGTCCATTGAGTTTATCTCGTCGAGAAAGATGGTGCCGCCGTCTGCGAGCTCGAATATCCCTGGCCTGTTTTCGGCGCCGGTGTAGGAGCCTTTTGTAGTCCCAAAGAATATGCTCTCGAGAAGCGTGTGAGGTATCGCAGCGCAGTTCTGGGTTATGAATGGCCTGGATTTTCTCGGGCTGTGGCTGTGGATAGACTGCGCGATTAGCTCCTTGCCGGTTCCGGTCTCGCCGTATATGAGCACGCTCGAGTTTGACTGTGAGACTTTTTTTATCTTGTATTTCAGGTTTTCGATGCAGTCTGAGCTTCCGATTATGCTGTTTATGTTGTACATCCCGTTTTCGTCTGTGTAGGTGCTGGTCATGTTGGAAAGGTCGATGAAGCTTTTTGTCGGATAGTTGTCGATAAATTTGGATATGCTTACAGCGCCTATTATCGTTCCATTTTCCTTTATGGGGAAGGTGTTGTCCAGCATCATGTATTCGCTGCCGTCAACGTATCGCAGAGTCTGTATCTGATTTATTGCGCTTTCTCCATATTTTACGGCGCGGTAGCAGGTAGAGTTTTCAGGGTTCAGGTTTTCCCATACTTCCCAGGGAGTTTTTCCTATCGGGTCTATAAGGCTGAAGTGAAAATCCTCTGCAAAGGACTTGTTGTACCTTATTATGCAGTTTTCATCTACGATCATGACTCCGTCAAAAAAGTTTTCTATATTGTTTATGATGTCATAATAATTTTCGATCATCTTATCCTCCGTTTGAATTTCAGGGTATATTACATGTCGGCAATGCCTTCATATTTTAATTTTCTGATTTTATTATAATACATATTCAGGGATTTCTGTAATGTTATTTTTGAATTTGGTAAAAATTTTTACAATTCATCATCGGTGACAGTATTCATGAAAAGCGTCTCATGTTCTGAAATCGTTATCATGGGCCTATTTTCAGAACATTTAATTTTTTGGCACGTAAATTGCAAAGTAAGAAGATATACATAATCTGTATGCCAAAAAAATAAAAGGAGATGATATTTTGAACGGTAAGGAATTGGAAATTATTGTAAATGAATCTATTGACCGTGAAAAACAGAAGGCTTTTGAACTCAATGAGTACATTTTCAGCAATCCGGAGACTCCGCACACTGAGTTCCTGGCGTGTGCAAGATATGCTCAGATGCTGCGAGCTGAGGGCATTGAGGTGGAGGAAGAGTTTCTTGGGATAAAGACTGCGTTTCGTGCTGTCATTAATGAGGACCCTGATTCGGACATTAAGATAGGCATACTGGCGGAGTATGACGCGCTTCCGGAAATCGGACATGCATGCGGTCACAGTGCCAGCGGAGCGCTCAGCTTTCTGGCCGCGCTCGGGCTTTACAGAAACAGGGAGCAGCTGAAGGGAAATATATACCTGATAGGCACTCCGGCAGAGGAGTTCAACGGGGCAAAGACGGTGATGGCAAATTCAGGGATTTTTGATGATTTCAGCTATGTAGTCATGATACACATGATGGATTACAGCCAGACACACGCTAAATTCATGGCGCTTGCTGGATTCAACTATGAATTCTTCGGACAGCCAGCGCATGCGGCGGCTGCACCATGGGCTGGGAAAAATGCAGTGAACGGAATGACGCTTTTCATTCATGCACTGGATATGATGAGGCAGCAGCTGAGAGACGGCTCGAGGGTACATGGGATGATAATGAACGGAGGTTCTTCGGGAAACACGATACCTGACTATGCATCATGTCAGTATATGTTCAGGTACAGCGAGAAGAGCTATCTGGACGAAATCGTGAGGATGGCTGAGGATGCGGCCAGAGGGGCTGCGCTTGCAACTCAGACTACGGTAAAGATAACTCCTCCAGCAAGTGCGCTTGCAGACCTTAGGCCGACTCCTCATACGGACGCAGTCATAGGAGAGATATACAGTGAGCTCGGAGTGGGGATTGACACAAATCCAGTAACTCCTATGGGATCCTCGGATATAGGAAACCTCAGCTACAGATGCCCGGCATTTCATCCTCTCATCTCGATTTCGGACACTCCGGTTGCCGCACATACGAGAGAGTTCGCGCAGTGCATGCTGACTGACAAGACGAAATGGGCGATTGAAAAGGGCGCGAAGACTATATCTACGATCGTGCTGAGATCTCTTTTCAACCCGGAGATCATTGAGAACATAAAAATAGATTTTAACCATAACCGATAGCGATTTATGAAAAGGAGAAATTTGAAAATGGAAGCTAATAAGAAATCATTCAAGATGCCTCATGTGTTCGCGGTGCTTATGATACTGATGCTGTTCACGACTATACTTACCTATGTGGTCCCAAGCGGCCAGTTTGAGAGAATAGCTGATCCGGCTACGGGAAGGCCGGTACTGGTGCCTGGATCCTTCCAGTTCGTCGAGAAGACGGACATGATAGGATTCATGGATTTCTTTTCTTCGATATACACTGGAATGGTCGAAGGTGGAATAATTATGTCTTCACTGCTCATACTTTCAGGATCGCTTTTTATAATCGAGAGTACCGGGACTTTTTCAGCAGGCATACATTCTCTTCTCGGAAGGACAAAGGGAAAAGAGTTTTCTATGGTAGTAACATTCTACTCTGTGTTCGTGCTCTTTGGAGTACTTGGATACGGTGAAGGGGCCTATCCGTTTTATCCACTCATAGTTGGGGTTATAATGGCGCTTGGCTATGACAGAATGACAGGAGCTGCAGTTGCCCTTGTGGGAAGCGCTGTAGGATTTACATCAGGACTTGTAAATATGTTTACGACGGGTATAGGACAGCAGCTTGTAGGGCTTCCTCTGTTTTCAGGAATGGGCTTCAGAGCTGTGGGGCTCGTTATCTTCTATATCATAGGACTTGCATTCATATATTCATATGTAAAGAAAATAAAGAAGGATCCAAACAACAGCCTTACAAAGGAAGAGTATCTTGCTCAGAAAGAGAGCGAGGAAAAGGGAGAGACGGTAGCGCTTACTGGAGCGAGGATAGCAGGTCTTGCAGGTTTCTTTGTACTGGTATGTCTTCAGGGGTATGGAGCGCTCATGTGGAAATGGGGCCTTCCTCAGATTTCAGGGATATATGTTGTATATGCGCTTATAATGTCAGCAGTATTCAGGATAGGGCCATCTGACCTGAGCATGAGATTTACGAAGGGGGCAGAGCGGGTGCTCGGAGCTGCTATGGCGATCGGGTTTGCAAGATCCATAATGGTGCTTCTCAATGCTGGAAATATACTTGATACTTTTATATATTATCTCAGTGAGTCGCTCATGGGCAAGGGACCCTTCGTTACGCTGCTCATTGTCTATGGATTTATTACGATATTCAACTTCTTTGTTACATCAGGAAGCGGAAAGGCAGTCATGGTGATGCCTATCCTGAGCCCTCTCGGAAATCTTCTCAATATAAATCAGCAGGTAATGGTGCTGGCTTATCAGTATGGCGACGGGTTCACGAACTTCCTGTGGCCGGCCGGAGCTATGGTATGTACGGCTATATGCGGAGTGGACTACGGTGCATGGCTTAAATATGCATGGAAGACGTTCCTGTCTCTCATAATAGCGGGATATGCGCTCGTGCTCGTTGCAAATGCTATTGGATACGGACCATTCTAATAAGGCCAAATACAAAAATCTAAAAGCGGAATATATTTGATCATACAGTCAGGAGAAGAAAATTGAAGAAGGAAAACCTGGAGAAGGCGATAAAGCTTCGCCATGAACTGCATGAGCATCCTGAGCTCTCAAATCAGGAAATCTGGACAAAGAATCACCTTATTGAATTTCTGAGAGACAATACAGGCCTTGAGATAGTAGACAGAGGAAGATGGTTCTATGCCGTCTACAGATCAGAAACAGGAAACAGGAACATAGCATTTAGGGCGGATTTTGACGCGATTGCTATGGAGGAGCCGGATACTCTCGAATATTCATCCAAAAATCCGGGAGCAGCACACAAGTGTGGACATGACGGCCACTCGGCGACGCTTGCGGCGTTTGCAATGGAGATAGATCAGGATGGCTCTGACAACAACATATTCTTCCTTTTCCAGCATGCCGAGGAGACTGGCGATGGCGCAAAAGAGGCATATGTATTCATTGAGGAAAATAATATAGAGGAGATATTCGCATATCACAATATGAGCTCAATGGCTCATGGCTCGGTGAATGTAAAGGACGGAGCGATAAACTGCGCATCAAGCGGGATGACCATAAGGATGCAGGGGCAGCCTTCTCATGCGAGTGAGCCGGAGAAAGGCAGAAATCCGGCATTTGCAATCGCAAAGGTCATAGATGCGATACCGGAGCTGATATCTACTGAAAGAAACTCGGGAATGGTTCTGTGCACGGTAATTCAGGTAGACGTCGGGGAAAGAGCGTTTGGAGTATCTCCGGGAAGCGGAAGCCTGCTTCTGACAATCAGGGCGCTTTATGGAGCCGAGATGGACAGACTGCGTGAAAATCTTGAGAAGATATCAAGGGAAGAGGCTGAAAGGCATGGCCTGAGCGTCAGCTTTGAGTACAATGATGTTTTCCCGGAGACATCAAATCACAAGGAGAGTGCAGACAAAATCAGAAAGGTAAGTCTTGAAAAGGGCATGAAACTCGTGGAAATGAGCGAGGCATTCAGGGGCTCTGAGGATTTTGGGGAGTATCTGAAGCATACTAAAGGGGCCATCTGCTACATCGGAAACGGCGAGGATTATGCTCCGGTGCACACCTTTGACTATGATTTCAGGGATGACATAATAGAGACTGCAGTAGAGCTTTTCAAGGGGCTTTCTGAGCTTTAGTCAGCAAAAAAATAATAATTTGAGGCGGATTTGTTATAGCTGCCGGTCGCATCTGAAATGTGCGTACCGGCAGTTTTTTAATTTTGCCAATTCGTTGCACCGTCTTCAATCAAATGTTATAATAAAAACATATGGATTGTTCATGAAGCTGATTCTTGAATCAGGAAATCAGAAGGAGAAAATATAATTAATATGAAGAAGGATAACTTTGATAATAAAAATGCAGGCAGCAGAAAGACAGCGCTGATGACTTCGGCAAAGTCGAGCGAGGAGAGGTTTGCGAGGCAGCTCGGCAAGCTGGGGTCCTCGATTTTCATAATCATCGTGGCGATGTATTTCAAGATTCCGGACAGAGTGCAGAACCTCTATCTTATGATAGCATTGCTGATGCTGATATATCAGCCGATGTTCAGGACGGTATCGGGCCTGCTCAAAAAGACTCAGAGCAGCATAAACTGGATGGAAACAGGGTTTGTTATGACGAGCATACTTGGCGTATTCGCAGGGCATTATCTTGTAGCTGCCCTCATAATGGTTGTAAGCGAAATCATAGAAACTGTGAGAACAAGACCTTTGTAGGAGAGGAGTTAAGAAGTGGCGGGAAAAATCAAGCTTAACAAAACGGCGGTCATTACAATAGCAAATTCCAAAGGAGGCTCGGGAAAGAGCACTACCGCATCCATGCTCGCAAGGACGCTCGGGGAAAAGGGATACAAAGTGCTGGCGATAGACTGCGATTCACAGATGGACCTCACCAATACTCTGGGGTTCACTGTAGATGAATCTCTTGTAGAATTCGGGCTTACCCTGATAGATTTCAACAAGACTATATATCAGATGATAAGAAGCAAGGGTGATGTAAGAGATTTCATAATACCAACCAAATACAAGAACCTGGACATAGTTGCAGGGGATGACTATATAGGCAGGATAGAGTTCGATCTTCATCATGAATATCAGAGAGAGGCTATCCTCAAAAAGATAATGAAGGATCTTGTGGCTGAAAACGCATATGACTTCATAATATTCGACACATCGACGCATCTCGGGGATCTGGCGGCGAACATACTTAACATCACGGACCATGTAATCATACCGGTTCCTATGGCGATGTTCGGCATAAGAGGAATAAGGACATTCATAGATTTCTACAATCAGTTCACGGAGATAAACGAGAACCTGAGCATACTGGGGATACTGATGACGATGTACAGACCGAACAACAAGATAATGAATGAGAGGGCGGAGACTCTGCTCACGAATATATTTGGCAGGGAGCTGCTTTTCAGGACGAGGATATCCATAGATGCCAACATAGAAAAGGCTCAGTGGAACAATGTGACTGCCGTGGATTATGCTCCAAAGGCAAGGGCTACGGTTCAGTATCATGATCTGGCAAAAGAGGTGATAAAACGTGTCAAAGGCTAAGAAGATGATGGATATAGGCTCAAAGATGAGCTTTGGAAACATATCTGCTGACAGGAGAGCTCCGGGCGGCGCTGATTCAGAGACGAGGGGAAGCTATTCACTTTCTTCTCTCAAGGACGCCGAGGAAAAGCCTGAGCAGATAGTGAGGATAGATATCTCATATCTGGAGATGGCCCCTGATGAGTGGAACTTTTATCCAAAGCTCGAGGGCGAAGAATTTTTAAAGCTCGTAAAATCTATATATGAGCATGGGCTGCTTCACCCGGTCGTTATAAGAAAGCAGGGGGAGCGCCACGTCATTTTATCCGGACACAACCGCGTAAGGGCATTCATGCACATAAAGAATGAGCTTGAAGAGATAAGAAACGGAAGAAACAGCGGCCTTCTCGAGATGAGGGACGACTCTGCGATAGATCCGTCAGAATATGACCAGATAATGGCCGTGATAAAAGAAGACATAACAGATGATGAGGCAAGAGAGATAATAATCGATGCCAACTATGTTCAGCGGCAGCTCGGACAGAAGCTTATGACAAGGAGTATCATAGAAAAATACAGGATCATACAGCAGCGAAGAAAAAATGCCGATGACGAGAAATACAAAAATATAAAAACCAGGGAAATAGTCGCAAGAGAATTCAAGCTCAGCGGAAGACACATAGACAGGTACAAGAAGCTTGAAAGCCTTGATTCCAGGATGCTGGATGAATTCTATGAGGGAAGGCTCTCTCTGGAGCTCGCGGCAAAGCTTGCCGGCCTGAGGCCTGAAGTCCAGTCCTATATATCAGGGAGATATCTGAAAGAGGTCGAAAAGTACCCGGCCAGGACCCTTGCCAGCCTCAAGCCGTCGCTATGCAAGTCAGACATTGACCGCATAATGAGAGATATCAGATATGACTCAGACCACATGAAGATAAGCGTAAGAGAAGACGGCAGGAGCCGAAGCTTTACTGTGGAGGATCCTGAGCTTATGGAAAAGATAAAGCAGCTGCTCATTGAGCATGCGAATGACAACATAGAATAAGGACAGCTTGGAAAAGAAATATTAATGAAAATCGAGGGGAGTAATACCATGAAGATGCTTGCATCGTTTTCGGGCGGCAAAGACAGCATGCTCAGCCTGGACAGGGCTATTGAGCAGGGAAATGAGATAGAGGGGTTGTTTGTGACAGTAGACGCAGATGGGAGTTCCTGGTTTCACGATATAAACAACGATGTGCTCGAGGCTGTCAGCATGAGCCTTGGCATACCATTATTCCTTTGTCCCTGCAGGCAGGGAGAGGGATATACCGAAGATTTTGAGAAATACATGAAGCAGATAATAATACTTACGGGCGCTCAAGCCTGCATATTCGGAGACATAGACATAGAAGCGCACAGAGCCTGGGCAGAGGAAAGAGCGGAAAATCTCGGTATAGAGGCCGTGTTCCCGCTATGGCAGGAAAACAGGAAGAAGCTCGTGAGCGAGGTTGTGGACAAGGGGTACAGGGCAGTAATAAAGAAGGTCAGCAGAAAGCATCTGGGCTCGGCATATCTGGGGAGAGTGCTTGATCATGAGCTGATCGAGGAATTTGAAGATATGGGCATAGATTCGTGCGGGGAGAATGGGGAATATCATACTCTCGTATACGATGGCCCGGCTTTTCGCAAAAAGATAAACATAAGACTTGGTAAAATTTCTGAAAACGAATATTGCTTCTCAAGGGAGATTGAGCTGGCATAGATACGGAGGTATTTATGAAGAACAACTACTATGATAACGTTGAACATAAGGTCGATACTTCGGGTCCCAAAAGGATGCCGATAATCGAGTCCAGACTTAAAAAAAGGATTGTTACAGTTCCGGAGGTGATAAGAGAGGCATCCGGGATAAAGATTTTCGGAAAGAGGATAAAATCCATAATATTCACTACGGATCTCGCAATAATAAACAACAACAATGCAGACGCAGTGATAGCGGTATATCCGTTCACGCCGCAGCTTTCGATCACGAAATCGATAATAGAGGTGTCTTCTACTCCAGTATTCTGCGGGGTAGGAGGAGGGCTCACATCCGGCCAGAGGTCTGTAGACATAGCGCTTCACGCTGAGCTTGGAGGCGCATACGGGGTGGTAATGAACGCTCCGGCAACGAATGAGCTCGTGAGCGAGATGAAGAACCGCATAGACATCCCTATAGTCATAACCGTGGTTTCCGAAAAGGAAGATTTTGAAGCAAGGATAAGAGCCGGAGTCGGGATATTCAACGTCTCAGGAGGAGCCAACACGGCGAACATAGTAAGAAAGATAAGAGCCATTCATCCAGACTTTCCGATAATAGCAACCGGAGGACCTACGGATGAAAGCATAAGGGAAACTATCAATGCAGGCGCAAATGCCATAACCTACACGCCTCCTACTTCGGCAGAGCTGTTTGCTTCGATAATGGAAAAATACAGGGAAGAAATTGCTGGAAAATAGAAAATATTTAAAAAATATCAAAAATATCCTTGACATCCTTCTGGAAAAATTGTATTATGATAAACAATAATAAAAGCTATGACAAAGATCAGTAGTTAGAGTTCTGGATTACAGAGAGCAGCCGGCAGGTGAAAGGCTGCATCCGATTTTAATGAATCTCCTTTCGAGCTGCTTTATGAAAATAGAGCCGTCTAACCCGCGTTACAGGGAACGAGTGAACAGAGCCTTAGAAGTTTTGAGGACTGTTAATTTGGGTGGCAACGCGGAAGAGTGTATTCTTTGTATACGAAAATACAGATGAACTTACAGCTTTCGTCCCTTATTTAAGGGACGAAGGCTTTTTTTATATCCAAAAAGCCGACGATCCCGACACATTGGAAATTGCTGAATAGATTTT
>SAAM01000418.1 GCA_009929415.1 Clostridia bacterium
TTGTAGGAACAAAAAAAGCTGTTGCAATAGCAGTGAAGAACGACAAGACACGCAAAAGGTACACCAGGCTTGCGGGCAGACTTAAAGAATGTCTTATAGCCTGCATTCCCTGGCTTTATAACGATGAATTCTTGCTAGAGCGTTGAAATACCTATAAAAACAGCACTTTATGATAGACAAACGCCTCGTTATATATTATAATGCGTAACGAGGTGATTGCAATGGCGATTGTCTATCAGAAAAATAAGAAAACCGAGATTACCTATGTCTATCAGAACGAACCCTACTGGGATAAAGAGAAGCAGCAATCCCGGGCCAAAAGGACGCTCATCGGTAAACTGGATCCGGAAACAGGTGAAATAATACCGACCCGCACCTATAAGAAAAAGGATAAGAAGGCGGCCGATATGCCTTTGAAACGAGGCCCTGTACCGATCACAAAAATTCAGAGGAGCTTCTTCGGCGCGAGTTATTTACTGGACCAAATCGGGGCAATGACCGGTGTCAAAGAGGATCTCAAGTTCTGCTTTCCCGAGAACTATAAACAAATTCTCTCGGTAGCCTATTACCTGATTTTAGAGGAGAACAACTCGCTCAGCCGCTTCTCTCACTGGCAACGTCTGCATATCCATCCCTATGGGGATGACTTGCCCTCACAAAGAAGCAGCGAGCTCTTTCAATCCATCGACGAAGAGGGGCGAATGGCTTTCTTTGAAAAACAAGGCAAGCGCCGTATCGAGAAGGAATACTGGGCTTTCGACATCACCTCAATTTCCAGTTATTCCGAGACGCTCTGCCAGGTGAAGAAGGGGCGAAACAAGGAACACGATCACCTTCCCCAGATCAACCTGGCTCTTCTCTTTGGTGAGGAATCCGGTCTGCCCTTCTACTACCGGAAGCTGCCGGGTAATATCACCGATGTGAAAACGGTCAAGCAACTGATGGCAGAGTTTGATGTCATGGGGTACAAGAAGGTCAGCGTCATCCTGGATCGTGGATTTTACAGCAAAGAGAACATCGACCTGCTCTACAAGAATCATCAAAAGTTCATCATCGGTGTGAAGCTGGGATTAAAGTACGTCAAAGAAGTGCTCGAGGAAGAGCGGAAAAATCTCCAGCTTTGGTCGAACCTGCAGACTCAGTTTGGTGCTTACGGCATCTGCCGGACCATAGAATGGGAGTATGAACAGCAGAGACCTTATAAAGGCGATATCCTGAAAAGCACAAGGCGCGCGTACCTGCATGTGTTCTACAACCCTGAAAAGGCCGCTAAAGATCAGGCAAACATGAACGACTATCTGAGCGCGCTGTACAATGACCTTGCAGAGGGCACAAAGAAAGAGTACCGTATGAAGGACTACGACAGGTATTTTGAAGTCACCACTACTCCGAAGAGAGGACGAAAAATTCAACCGAAGGAAGATGCCATGCGCCAAACGGCCCGCAACTACGGCTATTTTGCACTTTTATCCAACGAGGTGAAAAACCCCTTCGATGCCTTGTCATTATATCGGAGCAAGGATATTGTGGAGAAAGGTTTTGGCAACCTGAAAGATCGATTAAACTTCAGGAGAATGCAAACTTCCTCAGAACTCTCGCTCAACGGCAAGCTTTTTATCGAGTTTATAGCACTTATTTATCTATCATATGTGAAAAAGAAGATGCAGGACGCAAGTTTATTTGAAAAATGGACCCTCCAGGGACTTCTCGATGAACTCGATACAATCGAGCGTTTTGAATCACCTGAGCATGGTCGATTGCTAGGTGAGGTGACTAAAAAGCAGGAAGAAATCTACAAGGCGCTGGGTGTGGCATTGCCCTCGTTATAAAAACCGGGAATTCAGGTTATAGGCAGGCAAACTATATAGTCCTGCCCGGGTATCTGCATGTTGACATGAACAGAGCCGGCCTCTGAAGGGCCGGCTCTGTTTTTCGTTCACTAAA
>SAAM01000419.1 GCA_009929415.1 Clostridia bacterium
GTTCTCCTTATTTCCGGGGCTTTTAGCGATGCCGTAAAAAAAGGTGGATTGGAGACCATCAGATCATAGCTCTCTCCTGATTCCTGTGTCACCAGTTTTTGTAAAGTAATCTCTTGTGTGTGGAGGTGCTCCCTCCAGGGAGAGTTATCGAAATTAAAGGCAGACTCTGTAACTGAAGCATGGTCGGGGTCTATTCCTGTTATGTCGAATTTAACTCCGGCATCGTTGAGTCTCTGTGCCATCATAAGTGCTATGACGCCTGTGCCTGTGCCAACATCCAGAAGTTTTACCTGTTTATTCTCTTTTGAAACTCCTGCCCAAGAACCCAATAAAACAGCATCAGTGTTGACCTTCATTGCTGAGATCTCCTGCCTGACAGAAAATTTCTTGAAATTAAACCGGGGGGCCATCAGATAAACTCTCCGTCACGCATCTCGAGAATCCTGTCACTCATTGCAGCAAGATCCCGGTCGTGTGTGACAATAATAATGGTTTGATTGTATCTGTCTCTCAGATCAAAAAACAGACTATGTATCTCTTTTTTTGTAACAGTGTCGAGGTTACCTGAGGGCTCATCGGCAAAAATCACAGATGGGCGGTTGATCAGGGCTCTTGCAATTGCGACTCTCTGTTGTTCACCTCCGCTCAACTCTCCGGGTTTGTGCGACAGCCGGTCACCAAGACCCAGGGAAGAGAGCAGATCCTTAGCCCTGTCCTTTGCTGAGCGCATACTCTCCTTTGCAATTATTGCCGGGATTATGACATTCTCAAGAGATGTAAACTCAGGAAGCAGGTGGTGGAATTGAAAAACAAAACCAATCCTTTTATTCCTGAAGTCAGAAATGGCATTGGAGCCAAGGGCAAATACATCAGTGTTGTCAATGTATACCTTTCCGGAATCAGGCACAGAGAGGCTTCCAAGTATTTGGAGCAAGGTGGACTTTCCGGCCCCGCTTGCTCCAACTATACTCAAAACCTCGGCCTCTTTGGTCTCAAGAGAGATCCCCTTTAATACCTGAAGGTTGCCGAACGACTTTTTAACATTTTCTGCACGGATCATCCGTTTTCTACTCGTCCTTTTCGTTAGCCTCGTACTCCTTAAGCAGCTTGTCCTGTACCTCGGCCGGTACCTGCTGGTAGTCGGCAAATACCATGGTAAAGGTTGCCCTTCCTGAAGTGAGTGAGCTAAGGGTTGTCGAATATTTGTGAAGCTCTGCAAGTGGAACTCTTGCCTTAAGAGTTTCAAAGCCCTTGTCACTGCTCATACCCTCAATCATTGCCCTGCGGTTCTGAAGGTCACTCATAACATCACCCATGCAGTCGCTTGGTACAAGAACCTCTACATTGTAGATAGGCTCCATAATCTTAGGACCGGCTTTCTTGAAGGCCTCCTTGAAGGCATTACGTCCCGCAAGTTTGAAAGAGATTTCGTTTGAGTCAACCGGGTGCATTTTACCGTCATAAACAAACACTCTGATATCACGGGCGTATGATCCGGTTAGCGGACCCTCTTCCATTTTTTCCATAACACCCTTGAGGATGGCCGGCATAAAACGTGCATCGATGGCACCACCAACGATACAGTTGTAATATTCGAGCTTACCGCCCCAATCCATTGGGTACTCCTCTTTCCCCTTGACGTTAAGTACCAGCTCTTTTCCATCTACCTTGAACTTGTTTCCGGCAGGAACACCTTCAACAACAGGCTCGATGAGCAGGTGAACCTCCCCAAACTGTCCTGCGCCGCCGGATTGCTTTTTGTGTCTGTAATCCGCAGCTGCGACTTTAGTTATTGTCTCACGGTAAGGAATCTTAGGTGCGAAAAGATCTACCTCTATCTTGTGGGTATTTGTCAGGTGCCACTTCAGGATATTGATGTGGTGCTCTCCCTGGCCGCTGAGAATTGTCTGCTTGAGCTCTTTTGAGTACTCTATGACT
>SAAM01000420.1 GCA_009929415.1 Clostridia bacterium
TTGTGACTGTTCGAAGAAGCTATCACGAATTCGAGCTTTCCTTCGGCATTCAGGTAAGGAGTATTGTCATGCTTCACTCTCTCCTTCTTGGGAGCCTGAGGCTTTGGCTGTATTCCATGTATCCTGTCTGTTATCTCAGCTCCGAGAACCTGCTTCTGAATGTCTATTATCTGCATGCAGCCGCCTTCAGCAAGCTCAAGAAGGCTGTTGAACTGAGTTCTCGTGAACGGTCTTTCTTCTCCGGTTGACTGTATCTCTATGAACTCGCCCTTGCCCGTCATGACCACATTCATGTCAACATGCGCGCTCGAATCCTGCTCATAGCACAGATCCAGAACACAGTCCCCCTTAACTATGCCCACGCTCACGGCGCTCACGAACTCTTTTACAGGGAATTTCTTAAGCTGTTTTGATCTGCAGAGCCTGTCACACGCAAGCGCGAGCGCCACGAAAGCCCCGCTTATCGAAGCAGTCCTGGTTCCTCCGTCTGCCTGGATGACGTCACAGTCGATCCAGATCGTCTTTTCTCCGAGCTGCTTCAGGTCTATGACAGATCTCAGCGATCTTCCTATAAGCCTCTGTATCTCATGAGTTCTTCCATCCACCTTGCCTCTTGATGACTCTCTGATTTTTCTCTGATGAGTAGATCTTGGTAGCATCGAGTACTCAGCGCTTATCCAACCTGTTCCCGAATTTTTAAGAAAAGGCGGCACCTTGTCCTCGATCGAAGCCGTACATATTACCTTTGTATCTCCAAACTCGACAAGCACAGATCCCTCTGCATGTTTTGTATAATCCTTCGTAAATTTTATTTCCCTTAATCCGTTGTTCTGATTCTGCACGTTTACTCCTTCTTATCTTTCAAAATATCTGTCTATTCCATCTGCTATAGAACTCGCCAGCTTGGCCTGATATGAGCTGTCGGCAAGCTTTGTCACTTCACCCGGACTCGTTATGAACCCAAGCTCAGCAAGCACAGCCGGCATTCTTGTTCCATTAAGTACAGCGAGATCTGTCCTGATCTTGGTGCCCCGGTTTGCCGCTCCGGTATTTCTTATCAGCTCTTCCTGTATAAAATCTGCCACATCCTTGTTCTCGGCAGAATTTGGCCTTAGTGTCTCTATTCCTGAAACTGATGCATTTGCAGCGGCATTGTGATGAATGCTTACAAACAGATCTGCATCCTGGTCATTTGCATTGTTGTACCTGTCCTTTAGCGGCACGAAATAATCAGAATCCCGGTTCATTATGACATCATAGCCTCGTTCACTTAGAATATCGGAGAGCATTACAGCCACCTTAAGGTTAAGCACCTTTTCGCTCACGCCTGCGCCCTTGTTTATTGCTCCGGGGTCATCGCCTCCATGTCCGGCATCAACTACTATCCTTGGCGTTTCTCTCACCTTCTTTTCAAGCGAAATAGAAATTTCACCGGTTGACTCATTCACAAAGCATGAAGCCTCCACATTGTCCTGCAGCTCCATTTCAAATACATATGCCTCATCATCGCTGTAGAGCTCATATGCGCTCACATATCTGTCATTTATATCTTTTCTTATATCTGAAGTGCTTATTATCCCCTCCGGTATTTCAACCACCACGAGTCCGGACTCCGAATCATCCGCCTTAACCTTTTCACCATGCGGCAGCTTTATGGCAAATCTTGCTGTCATCCTGTCCTTTGTATAGGTTATCAGATTTACGAAATCGGAATTTTCAGGTACAGCCTCTTCTTCATTTCTGCTCTCCAGGACTTCGCTGAGCCCTCTATATACCTTATTGTCTATCTTCCCTGTATTTTCTGCATAAGCAGAACCTGATGCAAACAGCGTCATTGCAGCCGTCATTGCAAGAATTCTCCTTAAGATAATATTTTTTCTCATAACTGCCTCCTCATTCTTCCCTATAGCTTATCACTAAATCCGGTATTTTTCA
>SAAM01000421.1 GCA_009929415.1 Clostridia bacterium
CCGGAAGGATCTTTCTCACATCAGATGAAATCGATTCCTCTGCTATCCCGAAAAGCATCGGAACATCCATCTTTTTTGAAAAGTTGTCAACTAAAATTAGTCCTTCGGCACAGTCTTTCGGGCTTGTTGTGTCCATAAGATGCGGATTTGCTGCTATAGAACTGACTTTCAGTCCGCATGTCGCTTCAAGTTTGTCTTTCATTTGGGCGATTTCTGAAAAAGTTTTGGTGTGGGTCCTGTAGGGGTTGATGACAAAGATAAGGTCATATCCGGCTTTAATAATTTCCGGTTCAAACTGCTTTAACGCAAGTGCTCCCTTTGAATCTCCTCCGACATCAATAATAAGTCGGTTTGACGTATCATGTATCTTTGTCCGGATCAGGGGATTGATGTAGCTCATATCTCCCCATTTTATATCTCCGGGCGGCGTCAGTACCGAAAGGTTATCCTTTATTATGTCGCCCGCAAGAGCCCTGAGGCAAAAATAGGGATTGATTATGTCCATGTCCGCCAGTATAACGCTGACGCCACTGTCCGCCATAGCCGAAGCAAGGCTCATTGTGAGCTCTGTCTTGCCTGACCCGAGTGCTCCTGTCACAGCGATCACATGGTTCCATTTTTTATCTTTTAATAATGACAGGTTTTGATCAGGGAAACAGTTATTCTTTTTCATAGATGTGAGCCTCTTCTTCCCCTGTGAGCACTTTGTAGGCCCCTTCAGCAAGTGCTCTCAGTTCGTCTTCCCCTGGCACGAAGATGACCTCTGATATCCAGGACACCCTCTCTTTGATCAGATCGCATAGATAGGTACTGTTTGCAAGACCTCCCGTCAGTATCACAGCGTCCACTCTCCCGTAAAGATTGACAGCCCTTGAACCTATTTCAGCAGCTATCTGATAGGCAAGCGCCTCTACGATAAGTTTCGCTTTGTCGTCTCCCGCATGCACCATTTCAGCTATTTTCCTGAAATCACGCGTGCCAAGGTGGGCAGCAACTCCAGCATTTCCAATAATCATTCTTTGAATTTCCTTTTCTGAATACTTACCTGAAAAACATCTTTTTATAAGATCTCCTGCATGTACTGTGCCGGCACGTTCCAATGACATCGGACCATACCCTCCAAGTCCATTGTTCACGTCTATCACCCTGCCTTCACAGTGTGCTCCGACGGTAACCCCGCCACCCATATGCACTACTATGAACCTGCACTCCTCAATAGGTTTTCCCATTTGCTTCGCTATCCTGTATGCCACAGCTTTTTGGTTCAATGCATGGAATATGGATCTTTTGGGCATATCTGGGATGCCGCTGACATGTGCTACGGGGGACATCTCGTCAACACAGACAGGATCAACGATAAAGGCAGGAATAGATCCTGCCTTCTCTGATATCCTTTTTGCAATTAGTCCTCCGAAATTTGAAGCATGCCTTCCATATCGGCATAGTCTCAAGTCGCTTTCCATCGCTTCGTTAATAATCCAAGCGCCGCCAATCATCGGACGCAGCAACCCACCCCTGCCTGCAACAGCAGAGAGTTCGGAAACCCTGTTTCCATGGTTTTCAAGTATTTCTATTGAATTGGAAAATCGAAAGTTTTCTTCCTTTTCATCTGACTCTTTGCAACGGTCAATATCTTCCTGGCTATACTCCGCAGATTCTGACCAGATCATATTCAGGTCATCATACAAAGCTGCCTTCATTCCTGTGCTTCCCGGGTTGATTGCAAATATCTTCATTTTTTATCCGCAACCTTTGCTAAATAGAGTCATATTTCACATTTAGGTTTGTTTTTAAAAAGAAACTCTGATCTATACTTTATTATAATACATTTTTATTTTTAAGAAAAGGTTTCAATCTCTACTTGAATTTTCTGGCTTTTCTGTGCCTTGACACTAAATATCCTGGTTGTTATACTCTCCTTCGTGGCGGCATAG
>SAAM01000422.1 GCA_009929415.1 Clostridia bacterium
TGCAGTCAAAACCCTTGAACAAGAAGCAGCCGATGCGCTGGCAGCAGCCAAAGCAGAAGCAAAAGCTGAGCTTGCAGCCAAACTTGGAACATACACACAAAGCAGCTACTCATCATCAAACTGGACTGTGCTGACTGTAGCAAAGACGAATGGAGATTCAGCGATAGATAATGCGACAGATTTATCCGGAGTAACATCAGCTAAAAATGCAGCAATCACAGCGATGTCTGCAGTAAGGACTAAAAGCAGCAGCGGTGGATCATCACCTTCAACCGAGCCACAGCAAGACCCAGGAAACAGCCTGGTGACAGTAAATGGTCAGTCAATCAGTGCTGGGACTGAAACCAGTACAACTGAAGATGGAAAGACCACTACATCAGTACAGGTAAAAAATGAAGTGGTTGAAAATAAAATCGAAGAGGCTATCAAAAATAATACGACAGAGGGTGGAAATATTATACAGATTTCATCTTCTGACAAAAATTCTGAAGTAGTTGCATTTGAGCTGACTGGGGATACCGTTAAGAAGCTGGAGAATAATAATTTCGATGTATCAGTAAAGAACAATAACATCGAGTATATTATTTCAGCTAAAGAACTTACCATCAGTAAAGTAGCAGAAGAATTAAACATTTTGGAGAAAGACCTCAAGGAAATAAAAGCAGAGATCAGAATAACAAAACCGGATGAAGAGACAATCAAAAAATATAACCAGAAAGCGAAAGACAATGGTTCAGAGATAATCTTCACGCCAGTATCCTTTGAAGTCGTGGCAAATACCACCAGAAAAGATGGATCAACGCAGGAAGTCACAATCAGCAAGTTCAGCAACTATGTAGAAAGAGTAATGGAGATACCTGCAGGAATAGATCAAAGCAAGATTACAACAGGTATTGTATTCAATCAGGATGGAAGCTACAGCCATGTGCCAACGCAAGTATTCGAAAAAGGCGGCAAGTGGTATGCCAGGATAAAATCCCTCACAAACTCAACCTATTCAGTAATCTGGAATCCGGTAACAGTGAAATCAGTAGAGAACCACTGGTCTAAGAACACAGTAAATGAAATGGCATCAAGACTGATAATCAGGAATCCAGAAGAATTTACACCTCAAAAAAGCATCACGAGAGCAGATTTTGCAGAATACATCATCAGAGCACTGGGTATTCACAGAGAAGGCTCAAATGCAATTCTCGTTGCCAATGAATATGGTATAATATCAGGCTACCCGGACGGCACTTTCAGACCGGATGCACTTATTACCAGAGAAGAAGCCATGGCCATGTATCAAAGAGCAATGAAGGTAACAAAACTAACAGGAACAGATCCTGACAGATATCAAAGCTATAAAGACTACAGCCAGGTATCAGACTGGGCGAAATCCTCTGTCAAAGAAGTGCTGTCAGCACGTGTCTTTAACGGCAACACAGCGATGACGATTTCACCTGAGTCAAACCTGACCTATGCAGAGGCAGCACAGGCAATCAGGAACCTCCTGGCAGAATCAAATCTTATTAATAAGTAGTGATACAAAATGGAGTGCTTTTAAAAACAAAGCACTCCATTTTGATTAACAGTTTGATTTTCATATTCTATTTAGAAATCACTATAATTACAGTTGCCGCCATAAAAAAACCGTAAGCACAGGTATAACCAGCTCTATCTTGTTCCGGGTCTCGCGATAACGGCAAAAGCCAAGGTATCCCTGGCATACGAGCATTATCCAAAGCGTCACCTGCCATACGGCCGGGCTTATGCTGTAAAACTTTCCCAGAATAAATACAAGCAGATATGCAAACGCAGAAATACTGCTTATGATTTCAGCGATCCTCTTCATTTCCCCACCCCTTTATGTACAAAACACGAAATTATCAATCTCACGCTCATGATGTGAGTATAGCATCAATATTGACAAAACTCAAACAAAGGATA
>SAAM01000423.1 GCA_009929415.1 Clostridia bacterium
ATCGTCTGCACGCATGCAGAGATGAAAATATAAAGCCTGTGCAGACAGCGGCATATCAAGAAAGGCATCACTGTCGATGATTGTCATTGCGAACATTCTCCTCTCAGCCATTGTTTCCTCCGAAGTAGATCTGATTGATGATTTCTTCGAATCTCCATTGTGATCCTGAAGCCAATATTGCATCGAGGATTAGTTTCTCTTGCTCGCTCTTATAGAGATTTGTTGGGAATGCCTGGTAGAAATCCTTCGGCCTCATTGAGAGATTCTTGCAAGCAACATGCATGACCTTATTTAGGCTTGCTCTTTCTGGATCGTTCATCTCGATGTGCCTGTTGTGAGCTATGCCGATGATTTTTGATAAGGCATTGTTTCTTTGCTCTCTGGTGTCTATATCGTAGGTTTCTAGCGCTACATAAACAGCATCCAAAACCAAGTCAAATCCATATGTCCGTATGCTTTTTTTAAGAAGTTTCTTGTATTTTTCTCCGAAACACTCATTAATGCTTGGGCTGTTTGAATAGAATACCTGCTCGATTTGCTCTACCTGGTAGGTGAGGGCGTCGCTCAATCCACTCTTCCACTGCAGAATCATATCGGTCATGTTTTTCTTTTCCTGCAGGTCCTCAAGCTGCCGCCTCGACTTCTCTACCTCGCTCAGCTCTGACAGCTTCTTGTTGCTCTTGCCTCCGTTGCACTCACGGCATGCAGATACTAGATTCTCCATCGAGTTGTCGCCTCCCTTGGAAACGGGGATGATGTGATCAACCTCAAGTATTGCTTCGGGTGCCTTGCGCCCGCAGTATTGGCATGTGAACAAATCCCTCTTGAACACCTCGAATCTGATTGACTGGGGTATTGTCTTCCTTTTTGCCATACTATCTCCCTTGCCCGAAGGCGTTGTGTAATCTTTTAATATTCCGAACTAGGAACAAAAAACATAACAAAATACAACTATTTGAATCTCTCGCCTCCGGCTCCGCAAAACAGATCCACGACCACTTCCTTGCTCTTCCTGCTCATCTGGAAACCTCCACGAATCGATACTCTCGTACTGCAGCCCCATCCTTGAGCCGCTTGCAGATGGTGTTCCTATGGATCTTTGTGAGCCTCATGGCCTCTCCTGCGTTCTCGCATATCGCGATGACCTTATGATCCCTTATTACTTGCATACGCCTTCCTTTTCTCTGCATGATTGTTTCCTCTTGTTTACAGCCCCAGCATCAGCTGCATTCCTGCAGCCGGCTTTTCTTTAGGCGGTACGTACGGTATCGCCCTTGTATAGATCTGATGGTTTTCAACGACCACGACCTTATGGATCGTGGCACTGAAGAATTCATCAACCTGGTTGAAGATATTCTTGAGGGATTTCACCGTCGTACCGATGAATGGCTCCTTGAACTGATTCGAATAGCACATGACGTGGTAGGTCATTTGAGTAGCTCTGGATTGTCGTGGATGTTTCCAACTATTTTATAAAATTTCTCCTGCTTGCTACTCTTTTTGCACATTGCGCTGTGACACATATTTGTGAATACCCAAGAATCGACAACAAGCCTTTTTGATATATCGCAACCGTCACTGATAGAGAGAGGCGAAGGACAGGTTACGACTATATCGCCTTCAAAAATCTTTCTCCCATGCTTGTCGAGAAGGCCAGTGAATTGCTCAATAACAACATCATCGCTGAATTTGGTATTGAATGGTGATAGGCTTGCAGAGTCGCCCGCATCCAAACCATCATTCATTGGGTTGACGTAGAATGCCCCAAATTTGCCAACCATGACGTTATACTCATAGTTCGCACCATTCCAAACCCTAAACAATATCTCTCTCATCACGCCCTCCTGTTCCAACGCTCGACAGCTTTTTCCAATGTGTCACCTCTTACCTGCATAAACCAAAACCCTTCCATCACTTCGATGTTATACAC
>SAAM01000424.1 GCA_009929415.1 Clostridia bacterium
CTACAAAAATACAAAATCAAACAATATGGAAACCGTAAACATCAAAGAACTAAACGAAAAGATTCAGAGAGAGAGTGCTTTTACCGATATGATCACTCTCGAGATGAACAAAGTAATCGTTGGGCAGAAGCAGTTGGTGGAGAGTCTTCTGATAGGCCTTCTTGCTGATGGGCACATACTCCTCGAGGGTGTTCCGGGTCTTGCAAAGACATTGGCCATCAATACTCTTGCTTCAACAATGGATGCTAAATTCAGCCGTATTCAGTTCACGCCTGACCTGTTACCTGCTGACCTCATCGGAACACAGATTTACAGCCAGAAAAGTGAGCAATTCCAGATTAAAAAGGGTCCTATATTTGCAAATTTTGTATTAGCAGATGAAATAAACAGATCACCTGCAAAGGTTCAGTCAGCTTTGCTTGAGGCGATGCAGGAGAGACAGGTGACAATAGGCGACCAGACATTCCCTTTACCTCAGCCATTTCTTGTAATGGCAACACAGAACCCGATAGAGCAGGAGGGTACATATCCGCTTCCGGAGGCACAGGTTGACCGTTTCATGCTTAAGGTTGTTGTCTCTTACCCGAAGAAGGAGGAGGAGAAACTGATTATCCGTATGAACAATAGTGGCACATTCCCTAAGGCAAACACAATACTAAAGCCTGAGGATATAATAAGGGCCCGTCAGATAGTGAGAGAGGTATACATGGATGAGAAGATCGAGAAGTATATTGTGGATATAGTCTATGCAACAAGGACTCCTGAAGAGTACGGACTTAAGAATTTGAAAGACCTGATTTCATTCGGAGGCTCGCCTCGTGCAAGCATAAGTATGGCGATGGCTGCAAAAGCATACGCATTTATCAAGAGAAGGGGCTATGTTATTCCAGAGGATGTGAGGGCCGTCAGCTATGAGGTGCTCAGACACAGGATTGGTCTCACATACGAGGCAGAGGCAGAAAATGTAACTACTGAGAACATTATTACCGAGATAATGAATAAAGTGGAGGTTCCATAATATGACCAACGAGTTATTGAAGAAAGTCAGGAAGATAGAGATCAAGACCAAAGGGTTGTCACGTCAGATCTTTGCGGGTGAGTACCACTCTGCCTTTAAAGGAAGGGGAATGGCTTTCAGCGAGGTGCGTGAGTACCAATATGGGGATGATGTGAGGAGCATGGACTGGAACGTCACTGCAAGGCTCAATGCTCCCTATATAAAGGTGTTTGAGGAGGAGAGGGAGCTCACGGTGATGCTGCTTGTCGATGTCAGTGGTTCAAGGCTTTTTGGAACCACAGACAAGCTCAAAAGAGAGCTTATTACCGAGATTGCTGCAGTGCTTTCATTTTCGGCGTCTGCGAACAATGACAAAGTGGGGGCACTTTTTTTCAGTGATCATGTCGAGAAGTTTATTCCGCCAAAAAAGGGAAGAAGCCATTTGTTGAGAATTATCCGTGAGTTGCTTGAATTTGAACCTACAAACAAGGATACAGATATCGGAGAGGCGCTCAGGTTTCTTACAAATGCGATAAAAAGAAGATGCACTGCATTTTTGCTCTCGGACCTTATTGATATGGACGGAGATATTAAACCAAGATACGAAGAGGCTCTCAAAATAGCTGTCAACAGACACGATATATCAGTTGTATCCGTTTATGACCCTCGGGAGAGAGAGTTGCCTGATGTCGGTTTTATCAGAATCAGTGATGCTGAGACCGGCAAGGAGGAGTGGGTTGATACATCCAGCAAAAGTGTACGCCGGTACTTCGTTGACTGGAACAATAAGATCCAGGCAGCCACTCAGCAATGTCTGAGAAAGTATAAAGTAGATTCTGTAAGTATAGCAACTAACGGGGATTATGTAAAGGGACTAATTGCCCTCTTTAACAAGAGATAAATCATATGGACCAGAAAGATACACTTCTTA
>SAAM01000053.1 GCA_009929415.1 Clostridia bacterium
ACTGACTTGACCTTATTTTGCACCGGATATCCTGTGAACGGATCCAGAAGGTGATGGTAGATTACAGAATCCACCTCAAAAAACCTCTCATATACTCCCGATGTAACCACCGATGCATCCTTCACATCAACAGTAGCTATATATTCATTCTGTCCTCCGTCAGGATTCTTTATTCCTACTGTCCATGGAATACCTTCTTCCTTTTCTCCAACCATGACTATGTTCCCGCCAAGATTGAGTATGGCCTTTTCCACTCCCTCAGCTCTGAGATATTCAGCAATTTTATCTGCTATATATCCCTTGGCAACCGCTCCAAGATCGATCTGCGCTCCGCTTTTCATCCTGATGCGGTTTCCTTCGATTTCAATGTTTCTGTAGCCTACTCTTGCGAGCTCCTTATCTATAGTGTCCCTGCCGGGCACTGCGGGATTTTCCGCCTTGAAGTCCCAGAGATCCTTTACCGGAGATATCGTGATGTCAAAGTAGCCATCTGAAGAATCCGAAAATTCAATGCTCTTTCTGACGAGCATCGCCGTATCCTCGCTTACCTGGATGTATTCTCCGTCAGCATTATTCATGCGGTGTACATCGCTTCCTTCAATAGTCTTGCTCAGAAGTTTTTCGTACTTGTAGCAGAGGGCGACCGCCCCGTCAAGCGCCTCCTGTGACCCTCCCCATATGCTGAGGCTTATCACCGTATCCAGCGCAAATATCTCTGCAGAAAGCGGCTGTTCCTGCTCACTCTCCTTAGGGGAGCATCCTGATACTGATCCGACCATCGCTGCCATCAACATTACAGCAATGATTTTTTTTATCCTGACATATATCATCCGCAAAATCCTTCCCGCTATCTCATCATATATTCTCGTATTTCTTCCATCCTTGACATTGCAGACTCATATCCCTGCATATACAGCTCCATCAGCTTTGAAGTATCCTTCTCAAGCCTGCTTATTCCTTTTGTGGAAACCGGCCTTATGACCTTGATATCTCCTTTTCTCTCAAGCTCCTCCACGAGCTCTACCTGGCTGTTGTATATATCCGGCCTTCTTCTCATGGTGTCGCAGAAATCCCTGTACTTCCTGTACTTTGTCTCTGCAAGCCTTCCTCCTTTTTCAGGACCTTTCCTGTAGCCCTCTTCTCTGCTCAGTATGGTTATGATCCTGTCGCACCCGTCATCTATTGCCTTCTGAACAGGTATAGGGTCACTGACTCCCCCGTCGAGATACGGAGTTCCATTTATCTTTTTCACAGGAAACATTACCGGAAGCGAGCAGCTTGCGATTATGCTCTCCATCATGCTCTCATCTGCCTCAACATCCAGATATTCGGGCAGTCCTGTCTCAAGATTGCTTACTACCGCCTTGACCTCTCCTCTGAAATCTCTGTAGCTTTCAAAGTCAAACGGATTGTGGACCATGGGTATCTCCCTGAATGCAAAATCTATTCCATAATAGCTCCTGTTTTTTGGGTTGAACAGGTTTCTGGTCCCCATGTAGCGAGGGTCGTTTGCATATCCTATAAGGATATCTCTTCCTCTGTGCTTCTGCCCGGACAGATACGAAACTCCGTTTGCTATGCCTGCAGAAACTCCAATAAAATAATCAACCTCCACTTTTCCATCGAGCAGAGCATCAAGCACGCCACATGTGAATATGGCTCTCATAGCTCCGCCTTCAACCACAAGACCTCTCTTCATTTTCTAAAACCTTCTTTCTAGTTAAAAATCAGTGTATTCCTGATGTCATATTTGTTACAGTTGCTTCTTAAAATATTATATCATACAATTCGCTTCACTGCGCATCATTGTGCGCATGCCCGGCCTTTTTGAGCAGCACTATGAGAAGCGCTGCTGCTGCCGATCCCGCCGCTACAGCTGCTATATATCCCATTCTTTCGCCCATGAGCGGGAGCACGAATATGCCTCCGTGAGGCGCCGAAAGCGTACATCCAAACGCCATGGACAGCCCGCCTGCAAGCGCGGATCCAATAACGCATGAGGGTATTATTCTAAAAGGGTCAGCCGCCGCAAACGGGATAGCGCCTTCCGTAATGAAGGAAAGCCCCATTATATAATTTGTCAGTCCTGCTTTCTTTTCCTCATCCGTAAATCCCCTCCCATAGAATGTAACGGCAAGCGCCACTGCAAGCGGAGGTACCATGCCTCCGGCCATCACTGCCGCCATGATCTCATAGTTGCCCGACTCCAGAGCCGCCAGTGCGAATACATATGCCGCTTTGTTAAAAGGCCCCCCAAGATCTACGGCCATCATCGCTGCAACCGTGACTCCCAGAAGTATCCTGCTTTTTGCCTGCATAGACATGAGCCCACGGCTCAGCTCACTGTTTAGTAAGCTGAGCGGAGGATTTACGACAAAGAGCATTGCTGCGGAAACTATGAGTATTGAGAAAAGAGGATAGAAAAGGACCGGCTTCATGCCCTCAAGAGATTCCGGCATTGAAGAAAAAAGCTTTTTGAGAAATACGACTGTATAGCCTGCAAGAAATCCGGCCGCAACCGCTCCTATGAATCCAGAGCCTCCCTGAGAGGCAATCATTCCTCCTGTGAATCCGGCCGCAAGCGCAGGCCTGTCTCCTATTCCTGATGCTATATATCCCGAAAGCACCGGAAGCATGAAGCTGAATGCTATGTCTCCCGCATTTTTCAGAAATACTGATACCTCACCGCCTGAAACAGCTCCTCCAAGGCTCAGCGAGTAATCTCCCAGGAGAAATGAAAGCGCCGTGAGGATGCCTCCTCCGATTACAAAAGGCAGCATATGTGAGATTCCGTTCATGAGATGCCTGTATATCTTTGAAGCGGCTTTTTCTGTACCTGGTGACTCCTTTCCGTTTTCAAGCGCCATGTCTATAAGCTTTCCGGGGCTGTATATTCCCTCAGCTGAGGATGCCCTTACGACCTTCTTTCCTTCAAATCTGTCAGTATCTATCTTCGTATCAGCCGCAAGTATGACTGCTCTTGCAGATCTTATTTCCTCCTCTGTGAGTACGTCTGCGATGCCGCTCGAGCCATTAGTTTCTATCTTTATGTTTATGCCTCTTTTTCTTGCCTCTGATGCCAGTTTTTCTGCCGCCATATATGTGTGAGCTATTCCTGTAGGACATGCGGTGACCGCAAGGAGTTCATATCTGTCATTTCGGGATGCGGCGTCTTTATCCTTAAGTTCAGGCTTTGCTTCGCTCTGCTCAGGAAACTTTTTCTGTTCACAGAAATTTATACTTTGGAGAAACTCCTCCACCGTCTCTGATTTTATGAGCTTCTTTCTGAAGTCTTCATCTATTAACATCGCAGACAGCCTTGAAAGCAGGCTTAGATGACTGTCATCCTCATTGTCCGGGGAAGCTATCATGAAAATGAGATAGGTAGGTTCTCCGTCTATGGATTCATAGTTCAGTCCCTCTCTGCACACTGCCGCTGCGAGTACCGTTTTTTTTACTGCTGACGATTTTCCGTGAGGTATGGCTACTCCATCACCTATTCCAGTCGTGATGAGAGCTTCCCTTTCAAAGACAGCTTCTGAGAATGCCCTGGCATCCGATATGCTGCCCGTGGATACTATCATGGATATCATTTTTTCTATGACTTCACGCTTTGACAATGGCATCATGTCTATGTCTATACATTCTCTTTTTAAAAGATCCGTTATTATCACTGCCTTCCCTCCCTTTTCTATAAATCAGATTTATCTGCTATACCCTATATAATACCATTAATGAGTATTTGATTGAATACAATTTTCAACAAAAAAACAGAGCATATTTATGCTCCGTCTAAAATCCCTCTTTTCTCACCTTAGTGCCTTCAAAATCTATCCTCAGCTCATATGCCTTCCAGCCTCTTTTCAGCTTCGAAAGCCTCTCCTGGTACATCTCAAGGGTGTTGCTCTGATCCTGGTCAATTATCATCACCGTCGGCCCTGCTCCACTCAGGAAATTCGCTGTTGAAGACATCTTTTCACATATCTCGATAACTTCCTCATATTCATCTATTATCCCGGATCTGTATCTCTGATGAAGCCTGTCGCTCACAGCCGTCTTCAGAAGCTCGAATTCGCTATTTACGAATGCGGATATCATAAGCGATACATGGCTGACATTGTATATGGCATCCCTGAAATCCACGCTGCTCGGAAGCACTGACCTCGAATATTCTGTAGAGAGGCTGAACTGTGGAACGCATGCGATGAACCTCAGCTCTCTGCTCACAGGTATGCTTGACATGAATACCCTTCCGTCCTTCTGCATTGATGCAGTAAATCCTCCCATTAGGGCGGGAGTGACATTGTCGGGGTGACCCTCTATGAGATTGCATATCTCAAGCACTTCACGGTCGCAGTATTGTTCGCATGATGCTTCATAGGCAGCCTTTACTCCTGCTACTATGCAAGCCGCGCTGCTTCCCAGCCCCCTGCACACAGGAACCTCGCTTTTTATCCCTATCTTCATCTTTTTTGGGAAACTCCCTCCTAAATGATCGATTCCCTTCACAAAGGAAGTATATATTAGATTTTTCCTGTCTGCGTACTTTTCTTCGCAGCCTTCAAATTCGAGCTCCATGCTTTCCGGATCATTATGCTCAGCGCTTCCGCTTAGTTCAAAGCTCACTTCTGTGTATATGTTGAGTGCCATGCCCAGAGAATCAAATCCCGGTCCCACGTTTGCAGATGTAGCCGGAACCCTGAGCACTATTTTCTTATTTATATTTATATTCATATCCTTCTCCTGTATCTCTATTTATTCTGTCCGTATAATAATGCAACTACAGCTTTCTTTATGTCTCTTCTGTCAGCCGTGAGTTCATGGATTATCTTCTTATCCTTAAGCGCTCTCAGCGGCTCAGGGATTTCGCATCCTGTCTCTGCGCTCAGCATATCGAGCACTTCAAACTCGCCGGCCCCTGAAGTATCTATTCCAAGTGCTTCACAGACGCTTGATGCAAACTTGAACGGACTCGCCGTGGAAAGTACCACTTTGACGCCTGAGAGAGCTGATTTTTCAGCAACGCTGAAGGCAACCGCGGTATGTGTATCCATCAGATAACCGTGATTTTCAAATGTTCTTCTGATGGTGTCCTGAGCAGTCTTATGATCTGTGCTTCCAAAATCAAATACTGCGAGCTCTCTTTTTATCTTTTCATTCATCTGACTGTCGTCTCCATATACAGAGTAGAATCCATCTTTTTCAAGTTTTTCCATCCAGCCTGAAACAGTCTGAGTGCTCTCTGATATATGATAGAGCAGCCTTTCTATGTTGCTTGAAATCAGTATGTCCATAGATGGCGATGATGTGCAAAGAAGTTCCCTTCTCCTGTCGTAGGTTCCGGTCTTGAAGAATTCTGCCAGGACATCATTCTCATTTGATGCGCATATCAGGCGATGTACCGGAAGTCCCATCTTTTTTGCGTAATAACCGGCGAGTATATCACCAAAATTCCCCGAAGGCACGCAGAAGCTTACTTCTTCTCCATCGGATATGTCCCCTCTTTCAAGCAGCTCCCTGTAGGCATGGAAATAATATGCAACCTGAGGTGTCAGTCTTCCTATGTTTATGGAGTTTGCCGATGAGAGCTCTATGCCCTTTTGAATTAGCTCATCCTTGAGCCCGGAATCTGAGAATATCTCCTTTACGGCGCTCTGTGCATGGTCGAAGTTGCCATTTATGCCTATTACGCTTACATTTCCGCCTTCCTGGGTTATCATCTGCCTTTTCTGAATGTCGCTTACTCCGTTTTGCGGATACAGCACAACTATCTGTATGTCCCTGCTTCCTGTTCCTCTGTCAGAAAAAGCTTCGAGCGCCGCCTTTCCTGTATCCCCTGAAGTTGCAGTCAGTATGACTGTCCTGAGGCTGTCCTTCTCAAGCTCTCTGGATTTTCTCATGAGATATGGGAGAACCGAAAGTGCAAAGTCCTTGAAGGCACAAGTCGGTCCATGGTATAGCTCCATTACATGAAGGTCCCCTGCTTTTATTATACAAAGAGGAGGATTCGTGCTGAATTTCATGTATGCAGACTCCACATCGTCAGATATATCTATCTCTGGGAAGAAGCTCGAAAGAACTGTGCTGCAAAGATTGCTGTAGCTTTTCGCTTTCATGCACTTCCCGTATATATTTTCAAAGCAGTCCGGAACGTAAAGCCCGCCATCGCCTGCTATCCCTTTCATTATCGCTTCTGAACCCCTTACGATTTCCCCTCTGTTTCTTGTGCTGAAAAATTCTGCCATTTCCAATCTCCCTTTCTGTCCGTCTATAGAATACATATGTTCACCGTGAATGTGATGTTTATTTTATCACACTGCATTTCCTTTTTCAACCCCCAAAAAAACAGATCACCGTGAGATGATCTGTTTTTTTATACGCCTGGACTATGGCTGGCGCTTTATATTTATATTGTACTCCCTGACCTTATTGTAGAGCTGCCTGCTGGAAATCTGAAGAACTTCAGCTGCGAACTCCATGTTATTGTCATTCTCGTCAAGGATCTCCATGATATGCTTTTTCTCAGCCCTGCTCCTTACCTCCCGGAGGCTGAGGCCTGAGTTTTTATCCTGCTCTGCGGAGCTTAAGAATATGTTGTATCTCATGGCATCTTCGAGGGTTATCTTATCTCCCTCAGCCATTACCGTAAGCCTTTCGATTATGTTTCTCAGCTCTCTGATGTTTCCAGGATAGTCATACGAAATGAGCACCTTCATTAGATCGCTGTCGATTGATTTCACGTCTTTTTTTAGATCCCGGCTACTCTGCTCCATAAAAAATTCAATGAGCAGCGGAAGGTCTTCTTTTCTTTCTCTTAGAGGCGGTATTTCTATTGTCACAGTACTTATCCTGTAATATAGGTCCTCCCTGAAGTTTTTTTCCGCAATTTCTTTTTTTAGATTTCTGTTAGTGGCGCATATGAGCCTGAAATCTACCTTTATGGACTCATTGCTTCCTATTCTTTCTATCTCCTTGTTCTCAATGCTCCTCAGTATCTTCGCCTGAGATGTAAGCGGAATGTCTCCTATCTCATCCAGAAAGAGCGTCCCTGTGTGAGCTGCTTCAAACCTTCCCTTTCTCATGCCCTCAGAGCCTGTGAAGGAACCTTTTTCGTGACCATACAGCTCTGATTCGATAAGCGTTTCAGGAAGGGCATGGCAGTTAACCGAAACGAGGATATTGTCGCTCCTGCTGCTCTTCATATGGATGTATTTTGTCAGTATTTCCTTTCCAGATCCTGACTCTCCGAGCAGCAGCACATTTGCATCAGTCGCTGCGACCTTTTCGGCAAGCTCCAGAACGTTTGCATATTTTTCGCTCTTTGTGCTGAGCATGGCATCGAGTCCGGAAACCTGGCTCCTCAGCATCCTGTTCTCGCTGCTAAGCCTGTTTATTTCCACGATTTTTTCGATTTCAAAGATAAGCTCCTGCGGATTGCTGCTTTTTATGAAATAAGAAAACGCGCCTTCTCTTATGGCCTCTACTGCAGTTTCGATGCTCGCATATGCCGTTATGACTATGCATCTTGATTTTATCCTGTTTTCCTTCATATATTTTATGAGCTCCAGGCCATTCATGCCGTCCATCATGAGGTCTGTGATTACAATATCATATTCTTCTGCTTTCATCGCCCTGACTGCATCTGCTCCGTTTGATGCACAGTCTGCAATGTAGCCCCTTTTTTTGAGTATGGCTCTCAGTAATTCCCTGAAATTCTTTTCATCATCAACTATAAGAATTCTTGTCTCGCTGTTCATCTCAAATCACCTCCATGTTCTCTGCACTCCGGAATCTTAAGTGTGAAAACAGTTTTTCCTTCATGGCTCTTTACATCTATGTCTGCTCCTATTTTTGCGCATTCCGAATATACTATATACAGCCCCAGTCCAGTGCCCTTACCGATTTCTTTTGTCGTGAAGAAAGGCTCATAAATCTTTTCAATATGCCTTGAGGAAATGCCTCCTCCGTTATCCTCAACATATATCATGGCCGATTTGCCCTCCATATGCGCTGAGATTGAAATATACCCGTCTTCTTTTATTGCATCCACCGCATTCTGGATAAGATTGATCAGTATGTGGCTGAGGGATGTCCTGTTTGTCCTTATGCATATGCATTCATCTATATCCACGCCTATTGATATTTTATGCTTTTTCGTATTGGCACTGTAAAGTCCAGTTACCTGATTTACCATTTCTCTAAGGGCTATATCTTCATCTATACTCTGATTTATTCTGGAAAAATTGAGAAGATTGTCTATTATCTTTCCTGCTCTTTCTATCGAGCTGTCTATTGATTCTATTGCCATTTTCCTCATCTGCATGTCATTCCAGTCCTCGTTAAGAAGGAACGTGGAATTCCTTATTATTCCAAGAGGGTTTCTCAGTTCATGAGCTACGCCTGCCGCAAGCTGCCCCACTGCGGACATCTTGTTTTCCTGCGTGAGCTTTTCCTGATTTATCTTCTGTACAGTCACATCCTCCATCATTATGGCAATTCTCCCTACAGAGCTCTGTCCATGCTCAAGAGGAAATATCTTTATATTGTATATGCCGCTGTCATTCTTGAGCTCATATGTGCTTTCAAATGCTTCACTGCTGCCGTGCTCATCATTCAGTGCACTACATATTATCCCGCTGAAGTTTTTTTCAAAATCGCTTATCACAGGCATCTCCATGAAATAAGTACCTGTAAGATCTTTTTCAGCTTTCCCTGTATGTTCTGAATAGGACCTGTTCACACTGACAGCCTTACCGTTCATATCGAGTATTACTATCATATTGCTTATGCCGTTGAATGTCACCTCAAGCTCGCTCTTGGTCCTTTCCAGCTCTCCTGTCCTTATATCGACAAGATTTTTGAGACTCCTGTTCCACATATAGGCAGTATATGCGCTTAGAAGTCCGATCAGCGATGCCATAAGAAATACAAGTCGCAGCTTTTCAGTATTCCGGTCTGAACCTGTTTCGGCATATGGCATCCATTTCTCGTTTATCTTGTCTATAGTGCCATTCCTTCTGAGAGAGAATATTGCTTTGTTAAGCACCGGCACTATATCTGCGTTTTCAATAGGTACTCCCAGCACGCAGTTTTCGTCATATATCGGTTTTGCCAGGATATGATAGTCATCCATATACCTCAGCTCTTTCATGAAATATCTTATTACAGGTTCATCTCCTGCCACTGCCTGAACTTTTCCTGACTCAAGCAGGTGTATGGCTTCCTTTAGATCTTTTGCATATACTATGTTTTTTTTATCTACCCTGTCAGCTATGAATTCTGCCGAATAATCCGATTTCTGGACAGCAATCTTGAGCTGCTTCCAGTCATCGCCCCTGAGTATTTCCTCATATTCCTTTCTGGCTACAGCAACCCCTCTTATCGGGTATATGGGATCCGTGAACGCAAAATGCTTTCCTCTTTCCTGTGAGGGAATCATGTCGCATATGTCAGTTTCTCCCTTTTTCAGTGCTTCTATGGCGCTCTCCCACACCATCGGCCTAGAGATTATGTTCTCTCCGAGCTGTATTGATATTGCGCTCATGTGATCCACCGCAAGTCCAAGGTACTGGCCGCTCTCCTCATAATATGCTCCCATTGGAGGGTCATTGATATTTCCCCCATATATCAGAGGTGCATATTCTGAGAGTATCTCTTTCTCTCTATGCGTGAAATCCCTTGAATACCGTATATATTCTATTATATTGACATTATATTCCAATATAAAAAAATGATTTATGCCGAAAACCATAATCAACATGACCATTGAAAAATATGTATACCACTTTCTTTTCATAATTTACTCCTAAAAAATGAGAGAGCCTGTTCGCTCTCCCATTATATCATTTTATGAAATTTTTTTCAATTTTCATAAAAACACTGAATCAATTGTATTTATTGCACTATTGCACAGCCTTCATTTCCTGTATTTCTTCAGGAGTCATTTTTGCAACAGTTACTCCAACATAGCTTAGTATCATTACTATAATTGGAGTTATATAGTTGAATACTGCCCATGGAGCATATGCAAATGTTGAAACTCCAAGTACTCCCATAAGAAACGCTCCACATGTGTTCCACGGTATTAGCGCCGAAACTATTGTACCCGAAGATTCAAGGGCA
>SAAM01000425.1 GCA_009929415.1 Clostridia bacterium
TACCAGACAGCATATCCTATATATGTGCTTCTTATATCCATTGCCACGTCGGGGTTCCCGGTTGCCATTTCAAAAATGGTTTCCGCAAGGAGAGCACATGGAGACGTAAGAGGAGCAGATCGGGTATTTCGGATAATATTCGTTATACTTCTTGCAATGGGAGTCATCACATCGACTGTGATGCTGTTTGGCGCAAAATATATAGTTACTGTGATGCTTCAGAATCCAAAGGCATACCTTGCACTTGTGATGCTTGTGCCTGCAATACTTCTTGTGCCTGTTATGGCTGCGTTCAGAGGTTATTTCCAGGGACTCAACAATATGAATCCTTCGGCAATATCGCAGATATCAGAGCAGTTTGCAAGGGTAATATTTGGAGTAGGGCTTGCAATCCTGTTCGTTCCAAAGGGACTCGAATACGGCGCGGCGGGAGCTACATTCGGAGCAACTGCAGGAGCGATATGCGGACTTTCTGTAATGCTTTATATTTATTACAAAAACAAGAAAACCAGGCAGCTCGAGCTTGAGAGCAGTCCGGTATTCCCAAGGGAGAAAACCTCAGACATCCTGAGAGAGCTGATTACCATAGCCCTTCCTATTATAATAGGGGCACTGGTAATGCCTACGATGAACACGATAGACCTTGCGCTGGTAATGAGAAGGCTTGTGTCTGCAGGCTTTACGCATGCGGAGGCGAATACCATGTATGCTCAGCTTACGGGGATAGCGGCGACTTTGATAAACCTTCCCCAGGTAATAACTAGCGCCATTGCGATAAGCCTTGTGCCGGTAATTTCATCGGCATATGCGGTAAATGATATAAAGAGAACAAGAGAAAATACGAATCTGGCGATCAGGGTGAGCCTTCTCATAGGGCTTCCATGCGCGGTCGGACTTTTCGTGCTTGCTACGCCTATAATAGGCCTGCTGTATCCAAATGAACCTGCGTCGGTAGGCGGGATACTTGCAATAATGGCCATCGGAGTGGTTTTCCTGAGCCTTATACAGTCATTCACGTCAGTGCTTCAGGGCATGGGAAAGGCACATATTCCGGTATTCAACCTTTTTGTGGGTGCAGCGGTAAAATTCGTGCTGACATATGTGCTCACAGCGCTGCCTTCGCTCAACGTAAAAGGAGCAGCAATAAGTACTGTTGTAGCTTATGTTGTAGCTGCGGTTCTGGATTATTTCTCTGTAAAGAAATATCTGGGACTTAAATTCAGCGTAAATGATTTCCTTTTCAGGCCGCTTATTACAGCCGGCATAATGGGGATAATAGCGAGAGTGACATATGTGCTCACAGTGCCTTTTGCCGGGAATTCGATTTCTACGCTGCTCGCAGTGGCAGTAGGTGGGGTCGTTTATGTGGTTACGCTTTTCCTTACAAAGACCATAACAAGAGAAGATCTTCAGAGCCTTCCAAAGGGAAAAAATATAATTGGAAAACTCGAAAAAATGAAGCTTATGTAACAGCTTTATGCAAAACCGGCAGGTATGTCAAACGGGCATACTTACCGGTTTTTTTAACAAAAAAAATAATGAAGAAAATTACATAAAAATGTATGGACAAACATCATTAACGGGTGTATACTGATTCAGTCCCGGACAGGAATTATAAATATAATAATTGAAAATAGTTGCAGAAGAGGCACATGCATAGAGCTTAATGTTATCAATAACACAGGCTTTTGTATGTGGTTATTTTTTGCAGTTAAGGAGCGGAAAAATGGAAAATGCAGTTATCCAATCTGCAAATCAGCTTATGGAGCTTGTAGGGCTGATTATAGTTGCAGGATTAATATTTGGTAAAATAAGTGAAATAATCAAGATGCCAGACGTAGTGCTTTATATTCTGGCTGGAATAATTCTGGGGCCAAGTCTTCTGAACTGGATAAATATAGACAAATACCCGGTTGAGAATCAG
>SAAM01000426.1 GCA_009929415.1 Clostridia bacterium
AGCTTTTCATAAAAAATCCGGAGCTGACTTCATGTCAGCTCCGGCATTTATTTTCGTATATCATACTGCTATATTTTTGACCCATTTATTCTTGAGGACTCTTGGTACTCCAAAGGCCATCTTTATGACTTCCTCCATGCTGCCTGCAAGTATCACGGTCTCTATCGGCCAGCCAAAATACAATGCCCCTGCAAAGGAGACAGGCACCGCGACAAACCAGAGTGGAATGATATCCAGCATAAGGCCTGCAAATGTGTCCCCACCAGATCTGAGTATACCTATTACATTGGTCCAGTTGAAGGTTATCAGAGGGCTGAACGCTGCCTTTACGAGGAGTATCCGTTTTATATCCTCTATGCTTTCCGGCTCAAGCCTGAAGAAAGTCGGTATCAGAGGCCTGAACACGAGTATGCCCCCCGAGGTAACAAAACCGAGCACAATCGCCATTGCCATAATTCGTCTTGAATAGAACACCGCCACATCCATAGCCCCTTCTCCGAGCTTGTTTCCAAGTATTGTGGATGATGAACTGGCGATTCCAAACGCAAGCACCATCATGAGGTCATTAATTGTAGATGCCACCTGAGAAACCGCTACCGCCTGAGTCCCGAGCTTTGCATATGCTACCGAGAGCATGACGGTACCAAGCCCCCACAGACCTTCATTGAATATTACCGGAAGCGCTATCTTGAAATACCTGCTGAGGAAAGAAGCCTCTATATTCCTGAAATCCTCCAGCTTTGCCCGAAGGACGAACCTGCTTCCAAAATACACAGAGTATATCATGAAGCCTGCCTCTATGAACCTTGAAATCGTAGTAGCTATGGCCGCGCCTTCAACTCCCAGCTGAGGAAGGCCGAAGTTCCCGAATATGAGCCCATAATTCAGGACTGTGTTCGCAATAAGCGCTATGGCGCTTACATACATCGGATAGAGTGAGTCCCTGATGCTCCTCAGAGATACTATATATGCATAGGATATGGCATGCATCCCGAATCCCCATCCAAGATATTTAAGATACCCAATCCCAAGCTCTATTACCTGAGGATCCTTGCTGAATATGCTCATGTACCATCTCGGAAAAACCAGGGCTACAGTCATGAAAACTGCAGATGACATTATTCCAAGCACAAGCTGCAAGGCCATCGTTACCCTCATCCGTTCAAAGTTCCTGCTTCCAAAGTACTGCGCCATGAATATGCCCGCTCCGCTGTAGAATCCGAATGTTATAAGCACGAACAGGAACTGAAGCCTTCCCGCTATTCCCACTGCAGCCACTGAGGCTTCTCCAAGCGAGCTTATCATCACAGTGTCTACTATCGTAAGCGAGTTGCCTATAAGGTTTTGTATTACAATCGGGATGGCAACTGTAAACATTGTTTTGTAAAGCTCTGCTGCTCTGATGTCTTTTTTTATCATATATCTCCCTTTGTATCAGCTTAAAGCCGTGTTCTCATTTTTATCTTTCAGAATATCGCTTATATATACAATCCGTTCTGCCAGTGATGAGTTTCTTTCTATGAGGCTGGTGTTCGAAATCATCCTGTTGATGCTTTTCATGGAGCCCACAAGCACGACCGCCTGCTTTGCTCTTGTGAGAGCCGTGTAGAGTATGTTCCTGCTCTGCATGACAGAAGGCACCGAAAGCACCGGGATTATCACTATGTCAAATTCGCTGCCCTGGCTCTTGTGTACAGTCACCGCATATGCGTGGTCTATATTGTCAGCCTCTGAAAATTCATACCTTGATCTTCTTCCATCCTCGAAGCTGATATAGAACTGCTTTGCTCTTGTGTCCACTGCATCTATATAACCTATGTCGCCATTGAAAACTCCCTTTCCGGACTCAATGCCGCCATAACCCGTGTATTCTTTTTCATAATTGTTTCTTATCTGCATAACCTTGTCTCCGGTCCT
>SAAM01000427.1 GCA_009929415.1 Clostridia bacterium
TTTTTCATCATCCCACTCCCCTTAATCCTTACCAAACGAAGCTTTTATACGTCCCTTGATGTTTTCCCTCAGAGACTGGAAAAGGACGTAGAGTGCAGGTATCAAAAATATTCCAAGTATGGTTGCTGTAGTCATACCGAAACATATCGTTGTCCCGACAGCCCTTCTGCTTCCGGCGCCGGCACCGCTTGCCAGAAGCATGGGAAGCACTCCGACAACACATGTGAACGCAGTCATCAGAACTGCTCGGAACCGTTCTCTGGCAGCTTCCGCAGCAGCATCGATTATTGAAAGCCCCTTGTCTTCTCTCTGTTCTTTTGCAAACTCGATGATCAGTATTGCGTTCTTACCGGCCAGTCCTATCAGCAGCAATATTCCAAGCTGTACGTAGATCGAAACTGAAAGTCCCATGACATAGATTCCGCCTAGCGCGCCCAGGACTGCTATCGGGAGTGAGAGGATCACCGGTACCGGAACTGTCCAGCTTTCATACTGGGCAACAAGGAAAAGATATGCGAAGAGCAGTGCTATTGCTATGACTACTGCTATCTGTCCCTTCGCCTGCTGTTCCTGATATGTCATTCCTGACCATTCATAACCATACCCCTCAGGAAGGCCTTTGGCCAGCTCTCTCAGACTTGTGATGCCCTGTCCCGTAGAAAATCCCTGCTTCATAACTATGGTTATGGCCGCACTGGGATAGAGATTATAGCGGGCTATTGAGCGTGGGGCTACGGTATTCTTTATTGAGACAAGGCTGTGGAGAGGGACCGGGTCTCCTGCCATGCTGTTTACGTAAATGTTTCCTACCTTGCTCATGTTGTTTCTGAAATTCCAGTCAGACTGTACCAATACCTTGTTGATCTGAGTACCTATGTTGATGTCGTTTATGTAGGCTGAGCCAAAGTATGTCTGAAGAGTGGAAAATATATTCCCGATCGGCACATTCAACATCTCGGCCTTTTCCCTGTCGATGTCAAGAAAGAGATGGGGGGTGTTCGATGTGTAAGTACTGTAGGCATAGAGGACTCCCGGTATCTGGTTTATTTTTCCCACAAAATCCCTCAGTACCATGGCCATCCTCTCAGGATCGTTCTCAAGGCTTGACTGCAGGCGCATATCTATGCCGCCGCTTATCCCCAGCCCCTGTATAGCCGGTGGCGTAAAAACATTTATCTGAGCCTCTGGGACAGATGAACCGATGGCAACTATTTTCCCAACGATAGTCTGCAGGTTCTTTTCCCTGGATTTTCTTTCCTCCCAGTGCTCAAGAGGCATAATTATCGTACCCATGTTTTCGCTTGCACCACCGATTATGCTGTAACCCTTTATTCCCATTACAAATTTGACTCCTGGAATATCCCTTATCTGAGGGATAAGTTTGTCCATTACAGCCTGTGTCCTAGCCAGGCTTGCACCCTCCGGCAGCTGTATAGCTGCGAAAGCCGCTCCCTGGTCTTCATTGGGGAGAAATTCTGTCGGCAGGTATTTGGCCGAAAATACTGCTGCCGCAATAACAGCTGCAAGTATCGCCACCGTTATCACCTTTCTGCTGGCCAGCCAGACTGAGCCGGCGACGTATTTCTTAGTAGAAACACCCAATAAATCATTGAACCACTTAAGGGGGCCGCTTTTTTTCTGGTGGACTTTTGTAAGCAGATGAGAGCACATTGCAGGGCTTAGCGTAAGTGCAACGATCAGGGAAAAGACGACTGAGAATGATATGGTAACTGCAAACTGCCTATAGATCTGACCCGTAATGCCTCCCATAAAACCGACCGGCACGAATATGGCAAGGAAAACCAGCGTGGTGGCGACCATGGGTCCTGTAACGTCCCTCATGGCCTGTACCGTAGCTGTTTCCGTATCACAGTGGTCCCTGTCCATTATAAAGAGGACACGTTCGACGACAATG
>SAAM01000428.1 GCA_009929415.1 Clostridia bacterium
AAGGGTTTTGTAAACACCATCGTTATGTAAAGAAATCTGTTGAAACTCTACATAACAATGTGTCGCACAAGGTTTTATCAACATAATAACTTTACATAACGATAAACGATTAGACTGTCTGAATAGCTTACCAAGGAGGCAACTATGAAGACAGCAGTATTTGGAACCCTGGTCACAAGGGTTCGGGAAGAATTGGAATCACGTGACTACAGCGATAGCTACATCGCATCTGCCATACAGGAATGGGATAGGCTTGACAGATGGTGTAGTTTGGAACAGCGCCAAAATTTTTCTTCTGAAACAGCTTTCAGTTATCTTGATGAATATCTTGGCTTCCATATCCTTCCAGAAAACCAATCACCGATTACACTGCGGAAATTGAGACAGATACGTCTGCTCACCTCATTTCTCGACCAAGGCGACTTCGAATTCAGAAGCAAAAAAGTTGAATTCCGATTCCATGACGAGATAAGTGCTTACGTACCTGAATATATTGACCGTTTACGGAAGAACAATGGCCATGCAGAGAGTACGATAGACAGTCGCAGAAGATGTCTGCGGGGCTTTTCCAATTATCTTGATGCGTATGGAAAGAGCATCCATGAGCTGGATGTCGAATGTCTTGAGGTTTTCTTCGAAGTGTTTGGGAAAAGCCAACAGTCGAGAAACATTCTGCGGTACGAACTCAAGGATTTTCTATCTTTTCTTTTTCACGAAGGTCATGTTGAGAAGGACCTTGCCGGCTATGTAATGAAGGGGTCCAAAACCCCTCTTCCCCAAAAGGTGTTCACCACATACACTGAAAACGAGATAAAAGACATCCTCTCAACTTGTGAGCGAGGCTCCGCAATAGGGAAAAGGGACTATGTGGTACTCCTGCTCGCCGCACAATATGGCCTTCGCTCAGGAGACATCCGCACATTACGATTCTCCGAGATTGACTGGAAAAAAAATTCAATAGAATTAAGCCAGCAAAAGACAGGAGAATGTCTCAAGCTCCCCCTCCTTGCCTCGGTAGGGAATGCAATCATCGACTATTGGAGGAACGGAAGACCCGGATGCTGCGTTGACGACACCATAGTAGTGAGCCACATGCAAGGGACACTGGGGAGACCTATCGTTTCCTCCACCATCCATTCCATTGTAACTGCAGGGATGAAAAGGGCCAACATCCCGAACTGGAAAGAGAAAAAGCATGGAGCACATTCGCTGAGGCATAGTTTAGCAACACACATGCTGAGAAAGAACATCTCGATGCCGGTCATAAGCACTATTCTGGGGCATCGGAATACCGAGACCACAAAGGTGTACATCGGAATTGACATAGCTAGGTTAAGGAATTGCTCACTTCCCATTCCATCGATTCAGAGCAGCAGTTACCGAAAAAGAGAGGAGAATTCAAATGGCAAGGATTGAATTCAATTCTCTATTCGCGGATGAGCTTACCGCATACTTGAGACATCGAGAAGTGAACGGACTCGACAATTCGGGTGCAAACGCCCAGATGAAACGTCTGGACCATTTCCTTGCCACACACTGCAAGGATAAGAGATTCACCAAGGAACATGCTGACAAGTGGCAGAATAGACTGCCGGAAGAATCTCCCAGAGGCCATTACATCAGGATCAATTTCTCGAAAAGATTCTTCCTTTACCTATTCCCTCAGGGCTACGATATTTTCCTCTTCGATGATGTACGGAACCCACCGAAGACGTTTTCGGCACACATTTACTCAAGTGACGAGATCTGGAGGTATTTTTCAGCAGTGGACACTTATGATTCCGGCATGAACCTGTACCATAGAGTGCAATTCCCGATTCTGTTCAGGCTACTGTACTGTTGCGGTACAAGGATCACTGAGACCCTGATGATCCGAAAAAAAGATGTGGATCTCGAGGAAGGCATCAT
>SAAM01000429.1 GCA_009929415.1 Clostridia bacterium
TTCTACATCAGCCGTTATTATTCAAAGAAGGACTTGATCTCAGATGATTCATGGATCCCCGTAGACTACTCGCCAGAAATTTCAATGGAGAAATGGATCGAGCTTCTCAATGATAAAGAGGTCTTTACCCCTAGTAGCCTTGAGATAATGAAAAGGTTTAAGGATTACGGTGGTATGGCAACATGTACTCAACTTGAGACTCAATATGGAGAGAATAAAAATTTCTACAATAGTGGCTCTGTTTCTCTGGCGCGTCGCATAGCCGAAAAAACAGGCTGTCCTCGCAGGAAAGACGAACAAGAGAACTCCCGCTGGTGGCCGATACTCTATGTTGGACGTCAAGCAAATAAAGATGACCAAGGTAGTTTTGTATGGAAACTTAGGGATGAGCTAGCCGCTGCCCTGGATAAAGTCGATTTGAGCAAGGTAGCATTATATGCCATCCCTACTGATGGTAAGGATATACACGGATATTGGTGGTTGAATGCAAATCCCAAGATCTGGAGTTTTTCAGACATTGCTGTGGGGGAGGAACAGTCATATACACTCTATAACGACAATGGAAATAAACGGCGGATTTTTCAGAACTTCTTGGACGCCAAAGCGGGAGATCTAATCATCGGGTATGAATCTAATCCGATCAAGAAGATTGTTGCGCTGGGGAAAGTTGTCGCTGAGCAGGATGGTGAGAAAATCTATTTTGAAAAGGTCGAAGGCCTTTCCGTACCGATAGATTACCAAACACTGAAAGAATGTCCCGAGCTTGAGAGGATGGAGTATTTCAAGAATCCTCAGGGAAGCTTGTTCAAGCTAACCAACTGGGAATTTGAATTCATAATGGATCTTATCCGTGAGGAGAATCCAGTTGCTGCAAAGGACCATGTCGAGGTCTATGGCAAAAAAGACTTTCTGAAGGAAGTATACATGCCAGAAAACCGATACGATACACTGGTTGCAGTCCTGAAGAACAAGCAGAACATCATACTCCAAGGACCCCCGGGAGTGGGTAAGACTTTCGCAGCCAAGCGTCTTGCGTATTCAATCATCGAGGAGAAGGACGATAATCGAATTGAATTCGTGCAGTTTCACCAAAGCTACTCCTATGAGGATTTCATGATGGGATATAAACCGGTGGAGGACAAATTTGAACTTAAGTTCGGTATCTTCTACCGATTCTGCCAGCGGGCAGCCAACCAGCCGGACAAGGAGTTTTTCTTCATCATAGACGAGATAAATCGAGGGAACTTGAGCAAGATTTTCGGAGAGCTCCTCATGTTGCTCGAGCGTGATTACCGGGGCACGAAGGTGACGTTGGCGTATAGTGGGATGTCGTTCTTTGTACCTAAGAATCTGTATATTATAGGCATGATGAATACGGCCGATCGTAGTCTCGCTATGATCGATTATGCCCTCCGTCGTCGTTTCAGTTTCTTCGAGCTCGAACCTGGATTTGATTCGGATGGTTTTATACGGTATCAGGAATCCCTTGATGATGAGACTCTCAATGAGCTTCTGCTCAGGGTAAAGGAATTGAATAAGGAAATCGCTCTAGATAAGTCACTAGGAAAGGGTTTCTCAATTGGGCATAGTTATTTTTGTGGTCAGGATGAATGTACAGAGGAATGGCTTGAATCCGTAGTCAAGTTTGAGATCCTTCCCATGCTGAGTGAATACTGGTTCGATGATTCAAATAAACTACAACGATGGGAAAGCATACTGCTCGGTGTCTTTCAATGAAACAATATGGGAATGTTTTTATAAAGAACGTTTACTACATGTTGTCGTACGCTTTCACTGCATTGCGTCAGGAAAACTTTGAAGATATCGCTAAAGAGGAATTCGACAACATCCATAACCTGTTTGCTTCCATCTTGGCAAAGGGGATCGGACTGCAATTGAAACAA
>SAAM01000430.1 GCA_009929415.1 Clostridia bacterium
GTCTGTGGTCAGATTCTGTATCTGTGGCAGCTTTTGGAGCATAGTAAGTATGAATGGATAGTAGAATGTGCTGATGAGCGTAGTGAGTATAAATTTTCGTCCGAGCACGAAGGCCCCGAGGCCGAACATAGCTATGTTGAATCCTGAAACAAAAACATTTATCGGAAGTCCGAAAAGGTTGTAGAAGAGCAGTGCCAGTCCAGTGGTTCCGCCTGTTATGAGATTGCTCGGCAGTATGAACATGACTACGGCAAGGGCATATATTGTATTTCCAAGAAGTATGAAAAATATATTCTTAAGATTTGAGCTTACTGATTTTGACATTGTGACCTCACTTTATATGATATGAAATATTTTTTCGAGTTCTTCGACAGTATCTGCGATATAGTCAGGACCTGCAGCCTGGATGATGTCTCTTGAACGGTAGCCCCAGCTTACAGCTACAGCTGTCATGCCTGAATTTTTTGCAGTCATGACGTCTACGTCCGTATCTCCTATATATACACTGTCAGAAGCGTCTATGCCAAATTCTGAAAGCACGTGATGTATAACAGATGGATCCGGTTTTCTGGGGAATCTGTCGCTCTGTCCGTAAGTGATCTCTATCAGATCTCCAAAAAGATTCTCAGACATTTTGATTGTGAACGGATGAGGCTTGTTCGAGACTATGGCAGTCCTGTAGCCGGCCTCCCTTATATTTTTGAGCATCTGCATTATTCCATCGAATGGCTTTGTGGCTGCCTGATCGCAGAGCCCGTAGATTTCGTTATATTTATTTATTATGTCTTCCCGCTCCGCATCCGAAGACGGTGTGTATCCGCTGTACTCAAGGCTCGAGATAACTAGGCTCCTCGCTCCGTGTCCAAGCGATTTCATGCACTGATCCTTCGTTATTGAAGGGATATTAAAGTATTCAAATGCTTCATTCACGCATCTGGTTATATCATCAATGGAACTCACGAGAGTACCGTCAAGATCGAATATTGCCAATTTCTTCATGTGTTTTCTCCTGAAATTTCTAAGTAAAAAAATAGCATCCGTTTTTAATGATATAACAGAAATTATCTGGTGTCAATCAGGATATACCATAGCAAATAGCCGGTGTTTGTGATACAATTTATAAAAATGAACATCAAAGTGGAGGGGAAATATGAAAAAATCAGTATCATTGATCTTAACAGCATTGCTATCCATATCGCTTATCTCAGGATGCACTCAGCAGAAAGAAGCTGCAGCGCCTGAGGTATCGGAGACTCCGATAAATGTAGCGGTAATGAAGGGTCCTACGGGAATGGGCATGGTAAGCCTCATGAATCAGAGCGAGGAGGGAGCTTCTCTCAATCCATATAATTTCAGGATATCAGGAACCGCAGATGAAATAGTGGCAGATATAGTAAAGGGAGAGCTTGACATCGCAGCTGTTCCGGCAAATCTCGCATCGGTGCTGTATAACAAGACCGAGGGAAAGATATCTGCAGCGGCGATAAACACGCTTGGAGTGCTCTATATAGTTGAAAACGGAAATACCGTTAATTCTCTCGAAGACCTTAAGGGAAAGACTGTATACTCAACAGGAAAGGGAACTACGCCCGAATATGCCCTTAACTATCTGCTGACTTCAAACGGAATAGATCCGCAGAAAGACCTTACAATAGAGTACAAGGCGGAATCAACTGAAGTGGCAGCAGTGCTTGCAAGCACGCCGGATGCCATAGGAGTCCTCCCTGAGCCGTTTGTAACGGTTGCAAAATCAAAGAACGAAAATCTGAGGGACGCAATCAGCTTCGGCGATGAATGGAAGAAGATAAACGGAGAAGAGCTCGTAACAGGAGTCCTTATAGTAAGAAATGAATTCCTTGAAAACAATCAGGGCGCATTTGAGACATTCCTGAGCGAATACAA
>SAAM01000431.1 GCA_009929415.1 Clostridia bacterium
TGCAGCTTATCGAAAGTATGGAGGGTGCAGAGGCAGTGTATATAATGGAAGACAAGAGCATAATTAAGAGCAGCGGTATTGAAAAATACAGTTTCAAGATTCAGGAATAAAAGACAATCATAAAATATGGAGGTAAAAGTCATTGGAAAGAGCGCATATAGAGGTAACAATCGAAAAGAAGAAGAATATAGCGCTGATTGCGCATGACAGCAAGAAATCGGAGCTTGTGAAATGGTGCATGGACAACAAAGAAATACTCTTAAGACATGATCTTTGCGGAACAGGAACTACAGCAAGGCTCGTATCTCAGAAGACAGGGCTGAGGGTGCTGGGATACAACAGCGGACCTCTTGGAGGAGACCAGCAGATAGGAGCCAAGATAGTCGAAGGAGAGATAGACCTCGTGGTATTCCTTTCTGACCCGCTGACTGCACAGCCGCATGATCCGGATGTCAAGGCGCTGCTCAGGATTGCGCAGGTATATGACATTCCGATAGCAAACAACCGCGCTACGGCTGATTTCATAATAACTTCAAAATTCATGGACATGCCTTACAGTCATACGGTAATAGATTACAAAGAGAATATAAGGCACAGAGCAGAATTTATGGAGTATATATAAAACATCTGAGGAGAAAAAATGGAGAGTTTTGAAGGCAAGGTCGTTGAGATAATATACAGAAATGATGAGAATGGATATACAGTTGGCGTCATGGAGACGGTGGAAAATGAAATAATCACTTTCGTAGGGACGTTTATTTCAATAGAAGAGTCAGATTATCTCAAGATAAGCGGAAATCAGAAGCTCCACCCCTTGTATGGAATGCAGCTTGACGTGAAAAGCTATGAAATGCCGGATCTTGGAAGCCGAAAGAGCATACTGGCATATCTTTCGTCAGGGATAATAGATGAGATAGGTCCCAAGATGGCACAGCGGATCGTGGACCTCTTCGGAGACGAGACTTTTGAGATAATGGACAATCAGCCGCACCGCCTCCTTGAAGTAGAGGGAATAGGAAAAAAGAAGCAGGAAAAGATAATCGAGAGCTTTCAGTCAAAAGTCAGGCTAAGGAGCATAATCGTAGCACTTGCGGAATACGGCATATCTCCAAACATAGCCATGAAGCTCTACAGGGCTTTTGGAGAGCAGACGCTTGGAATAATAAAGTCAAACCCTTATGAAATATGTGCAAAGATAAAGGGCATCGGGTTCATAAAGGCGGACGAGATCGCAAGAAAGACAGGCTTTGCAAGAGACTCAATACAAAGGATAAGCCAGGGAATAAAATATGTACTTGAGGAATTCTGCTATCAGGGAAATGTATTCATGAATATCGAAGACCTTCAGGAAAGCTCGATGAGGCTTCTTGGGTGTGATTCTGATAAATTCGAGCAGGGAGTATATGAGCTCTGCATAAGCGGTCAGGCCGTGCTTGAAAACAAGGACGGAGCAAGGCGGATGTATCTGTATAATTTCTACAAGGCGGAAAATGCGGTAGCAAAGATGACGGTGGACCTTCTGAGCCAGGCTGCAAGCACTGAATTCACAGGAAGAAGCGCAGAGTCTATAATAACTGAGACTGAGGACAGGCTTGGGAAAAAACTTGCAAAGAGACAGAGAGAAGCGGTTATATGTGCCCTTGAAAACAGCCTTATGGTACTTACGGGAGGCCCGGGTACGGGAAAGACTACTATTGTCAGCTTTATAATAGAATGCTATGAGCAGATAGGAAAAAAGGTTACTCTGTGCGCGCCTACAGGAAGGGCAGCAAAGCGTCTCGCAGAATCGAGCGGCAGAAAGGCGAGCACTATACACCGCCTTCTTGAGGTCGGATATACAGATGAAAACGAACAGGAGAATTTCTACAACAGAGATGAAAGCAATCCACTCGACACAGATGT
>SAAM01000054.1 GCA_009929415.1 Clostridia bacterium
AAGCTTATTGTCTGCCGCTTGTTTGTGTTGCTTTGTTTTGGCGACTTTCTTAGTATACTTCGATACTGAAAAAAAGTCAAGCACTATTTTGATTTATTTCATTATATTTTTTTTAGTGTACTTCTATTTTATACCCTGAAAACGCATTCCCAAACATAAATTCTAAAAAATATGTCTGGGACGCGCTCTTTTTTGTCTGTAATTTTCGCCTTTTATTTCTTGCTCTCAAGATATCTTTTTTTGTATTTGAGCGCCGCATATTCCGAAACCTTTGAATATGTGCTCAGGTTGAAGAGGCTGCCTGTAACGCCTACAATAGGCAAACCCTGTATGAATTTTGCAAAAAGCATATTGTCTGAGAGTATCTTTGCGGTATCCTTTATCTCCTTCTCAAGGTCTCCATGCCAGTGTTTTTTTCTTATGTCGTCCGCCCATCTGTCGACTTCATGGTTCTTAAGGTATTTATCTTCATCTTCGCAAAGGGCTGCCTGTATGAGCTTGAGAATATACATTCTTTCCTGAGGACTGTCATATTCGTAGCCATAGCTCGTTGCGGTCTCGTATATTCCCTTGAGCATCACAGATATGAACACAGGTATATCCGGGATTCCTATTCCGAGCAGCCCGAGTCCCGCGCCTTCTGCAAAGGACAGACCTTTTCCAACTATCCTGCTGTTCCTGGATATCCTGTCCATATTTTTCATGTACTTTCTGACAGCCATCCTGTGCTTGTTTGCATCCACGGCAAAATCGTTTATCTCGTGCTCAAAGGCCGCTCTGTCTTTTGAATATGTTTTTTCGATTACTCCGGTTCCTTTTTCGAGTACCAGCCTGAATGCCTTTTCAAATGCATTTTCGAGCGTATCCCTCAGATTCTGAGGAATTTTGTCTTCGAGTCTTTCTGATATGCTGTCGATGTTTTTCTGCACAAAACCTGATGATTTTTTCTGAAGCATTTTATGCTCCTTCTTATCCAGCTTCGCAATCTGCCTGTTTATGAATCTGCTCATACAAAACCCTCCTTTGACTCTCAAGCTTATTCTGATATTCCTGAAAGAAGATTTTTTGCAAGTATAGTAGTGGTCACGCTTCCTATTCCGCCCGGAACAGGACTGATGGCCCCTGCCACTTTCTCTGCACTTTCAAAATCCGCGTCACCGCAGAGCTTTCCGTCTTCATCTGTATTTATGCCCACATCTATTAAGGTCGCGCCTTCTCTGATGTAGGATCCATCTATCATCTTTGCCCTGCCCATAGCAGATATGACTATGTCTGCTTCTCTGACTGTTTCTCTCAGGTCAGCTGTCTTTGAGTGACATATGGTGACTGTGGCATTTTCATTGAGAAGAAGCAGCGCTACCGGCTTTCCTATAACGCTTGACCTTCCCAGAACTGCGACTTTCTTTCCTGTCATCTCTATGTCATAATACCTGAGCATCTCTATTACTGCCTGAGGAGTGCATGGAGTCTTAAAGCCCTCTGAAGGCTCGAATATTCCCGCGAGAGTCGCCGGATTCATGCAGTCGACGTCTTTTTCAGGAGATATCATCTGGGTTATCTTCTTCTCGTCAAGATGTGCAGGGAGCGGCCTCAGCATGAGTATGCCATGGACTTCTTCGTCACTGTTTTTTTCTTTCATGACTTCTTCGAGTTCTTCCTGAGTGCACGATGCATTGAGTATCACCCTGTCTGCTTCTATGCCTGTTGCGGTCATCTTCTTTACTGCGCCAGTCTCATAGGCTATGTCGTCACTTCTTTCGCCCACCCTTATTATACACAGCTTTGGAATAATGCCTTTCTTCCTCAGCTCATGCGCTTTCTCGCTGAGAGCTGCCTGCATGGAATCTGCTACCGGTTTTCCTTTTAGGATTCTTGCGCTCATATCTGCACCTCTTCCTTTCCGGGAGCTTTTTCAAGCTTCTTTATCCTTCGCTCGAGCTCTGGTCTCGCAATCCATATTTCTTTTCCGCAGGTCTCGCACTTCATCCTTATGTCCATTCCTACTCTGGTAAGCTCAAAGGTATTGCCGCCACATGGATGATTTTTCCTTGTAGTGACTCTGTCGCCAAGGTCAAGCTTCATTGGTTTGTACATACTGCCTCCCTATCTTCCTTCATATACCATTTCAAGGGTATTGTCTCCCACCTTGAATATCCCAAGTATCTTCAGGTCTTCTTTTTCCACTATCTCCACAAGCTTTTCCAGTTCTACTTCCTCCATCAGCTTTATGCTCATCCCGCAGCTGTTGCTTATGGCTCTGGGTGTAGGTATAGTAAGCGCCTTGAGGTTTTTCTCTTTTACTTTCATTTCCATCATCATTGCGTGATGGGTCGATTTAAAGCTTATCAGATACATATCTTATGTTTTCCATTTCTGTATATTTTATTTGCCGGCATTCCTTGCGGCATCAGTCTCTATCTTCGTTCTGTATACCTGCTCAAGCATATCAGGTATAGGAAGGAAGTATGGGCATTTAGGCAGGCAGGCGCCGCATCTTATGCAGGCGAGCTCTCCGTCCTTCTCTATATGAGATGCCATATATCTTCCGTATCCCCACTCGGCGAGATTGTATCTCTTCATGTATCTTGCCGAAAGGAATGCCAGAGGTATGTCTATTCCCTGTGGGCATGGCTTGCAGTATCCGCAGCGTCTGCAGAAGTTTCCTGTGAGCTCCTTCTTGATCTCTTCTATCCTTAGGCTCTCCTGCTCGTTGAATTCATGGTTTTCTGCCTCAAGAACAGCTTTTGCGGACTCTACGTTCTGCCTTACTTCTTCTATGTCTCCCATCCCCGGTATCACTATGTCCGTAAATGTCTTGTCCAGTATATACCTTACTGCAAGCTCCGGATCCTCTATGGCTCCACCTGCAAGCGGCTTCATTATTATTGTACCCATGCCTTTTTCGTGAGCTTTTGTAAGAAGCTCCGTTCCCTGGGATTCCACTATGTTGAATGGAAACTGTATGCTCGCAAAGAACTCGGTTCCCATCTCCACTATTTTTTCAAGGCTTTCGAGTGTATGCGTCGTTATTCCTATATGCCTTATCTTTCCCTGCTCTCTGGCTTCTGAAAGCGCCCTGTATGCTCCGTCTTCTGACATAACCTTTTCAATCTCTGCAAACTGCACATTGTGTATCTGATAAAGGTCTATGTGATCCGTCTGAAGCTCGCTCAGGCTTTTTTCGATATCCGTTTTCATTCCCTCATAGTCTCTGGACATGGATTTAGTTGCAAGATAAAAGCTGTCTCTCATGCCTTTTATGGCTTCTCCTATATAGGTCTCGCTCTGGCCGTATGCCCTTGCCGTATCCAGAAAATTTATTCCCGATTCTCTTATGAAGGCCAGCAGCTCATTTGCTCCCTGCTGATCTATCCTCTGTATCGGGATTCCTCCAAATCCAAGCCTGTTTACCTTCATCCCGGTATTTCCGAATTCTATCATCGTCTTCTCCTTAAGCAATCAACTCTTTAAGTACTATAATATTATCCTGTCTGAAGTGGACATGAGCGAATCAACCACGTCATACATATTTCCTGTAACTCCTACCTTAAGCTGATCTGCCAGATCATAGTAGTTGAGACAGGTTCCGCAGCTATATATCTTAGTGCCTGCTTCTTCAAGCTTTTTAAGATGCATTACTGTTTCTTCGTTTATCGTGGACAGCTTTATCGCCGAATTCAGAAGCACTACCTTCTCAGGGTATGGCTTTGTTTCTGTGACAGTATAAAGGAAGCCTTTCATCAGCACCTTCCCAAGTTCGTCATTTCCATCTCCCAGGAATTCGTTCTTTATCACGAGAACCCTTCCTGATGTAATCGAATCTCCTGCATCTATGTCGCAGGCCGCCACATATTCCTGACCGTCAGTTTCCACGGCAAGCGCTGCTTCTCTTCTTATCGTAACCGTTATTATGCTTCCCTCTTCTGACACATCGCATCTGTATCCCTTGCTCGCTGCCAGCCTCTTTAGATTCTCTCTTGCTGAAGTGTTGTCTACTATGACTTCAAATTCTGTGATTTCAGGGTTCTTGAATGCCTTCTGTGTCTCAAGCACCGGTTTTGGGCATGCCATCCCTTTAAGATCCAATGTTGTTTTCATACTCTCTCCTATTCTCCTTCGAAATCTCTAAAAAACAAGGTTAACATAATCTAATATCCTGCTTTCCATCTGCCACCTGTAGAAACCTTCCGGGTTCACTATGTTCATTACTCCAGAAAGCAGCATCATCACTATTATCGCATATATCGAAGCCTTTGCAAATCCAAATGCCGCTCCGAGAATCTTTGCTTCGCTTCCGGATTTCCAGAAGCTGCCCACTATGAGCGCTCTTGCTATGAGCCCCGCAATTATCATCAGCATAAGGAACACGGCGATCCTGTCAAAGCTTGCAGATTGCGCAAGCGCAAGTATGAAATCAGCTATGATGTTGCCTTCGCTTCCTTCAAAGGTCTTGCTTATGAATCCGAGAACGCTCTTGTTTACATCCGCTGACAGCTCGATGTATTTCTCCTGGCTTGCAAGAAGGGGCATGATAAATCTGTACCCAAGGCCGGCCCCTCCAAATATCATTACCCATTTTACCGTATCATAGAGCATACGCCTGAACCCGAGCCTGAACCCTCTGTATATCTGAGTCAGTGCATATATGCCAAATGCAATGTCCAAACTGTTCAACGTTTTCTCTCCAATCTAATATCAAAATTACTGCACTATCCTGTTCATCAGCCTTATCTCGCCCTTCATTACAACGCCCAGGTGATTGCCGACATGTATTATCTTCTCTATAGGCTTTGAGAATTTGAGCTGCGTCTGAGAGTTCTTTACATAGTCCCTGCTGTAGAACACCAGCTCTCCATCCAGCCAGGTTATTCCTTCAAAATCGCTCTGGTAATACTTTTCATCCGCTATGCTGCCATCCGGATTTATCACCGTGAGCTTGTTTCTTCTGTCCAGAGCATAGATTTTGTCCTCGTGAAGCTGTACTGATATGAAAGGTATCGCAGAGCTTATGCGGAATATCTCTTCATTAGTGTTCTTTCGCAACATTATAAGGTTGTTTATGTCGACGAGCATATACCTGTCCTTCATGTCTATCTGATCGATGACTATGGCGTCCTTTATCTCCGAGGAATATATAAGATTGCCTTCTGAAGAATAATGATACATGTTGCTCGTCAGCGATGGCGCCATGCGGTATACCCCATGAACCGTGAACTGGTTCTGATCGTTCACCATCACCTTCGTTATGCTTACCTTCGGGAAGTTGAGATCCGCTATCTGTTTTCCTTCACTGCTGAAAAACACAGTCCCCTCGACGCCGACCTCTGTCCTGTAGTATACGGCGATTGCCCCGTTTTTGCCCGCGACTATCTTCTGCGGTATGTTCGAAAGCTGCACGTTATTTTTGAATTCTCCTTTTGAGGAAATGAAATACAGCGTCTTTTCCACCTTGTCCAGAAGATATATGTTTTTGTCCGATACCTCCAGAGTCCAGCTGTCAAGCGCAAGGTTAACATTGAAGATTTCCTCGCCTGAGAGCTTGAGCAGCCTGAGGTTTGAAGAATCATATATTAGTATATCCTGCCCAAACGGGATGACCTCCATGCCCTGCGAGTAGTTCCAGGTCATCTGGTATTCTTCCCTCGGTCTCTGCTGCTGACGATAATCCTTCATCTTCCTTATGTTGTAGGGGTTGAATATGAGTGCTGCAAAGATGAGTATCACGGCGAGGATGATCTTTGCCCTGTTGAATATCTTCTGACGCCTTTCTTTTTTCAGCTCCAGCTCCTGTTTTTTTCGCTCCCGCTCTGCCTGCAGCTCCTGCTGCTTCAGAAACTCTTCCAGCACGCTGTCTATCTTTTCCTTATCCATCTGAACCTCTTTATTCCTGCGCGAGCTCTCTTACGGCCTGTATCACGCTCTCTATATCATTATCCGTTGTAAAGCTTGATACGCTTATCCTTACCATTCCCTGCTCAAGAGTGCCCATCCTTATGTGTGCAAGAGGAGCGCAGTGCTTGCCGCCTCTTGTCGCTATGTCATATTCACTGCTGAGAAGGTGAGTTATCTCCTGTGAATCCCTGTCTCTTATGTTTATGGCTACCGCTCCCGCTCTCTTTGATGCGTTCCTTGTGCCAAAAAGCGTAACTCCGTCTATCGATGAAAGTTCCCTTATGAGCCTCGCTATGTGATTCTGCTGCTTCTCCCTGAGCTTTTCGATTCTGTTTTCCCTGATATATGCCACTCCGGCCCTGAGCCCTGCTATTCCTGCGGCATTGAGGGTTCCGGTCTCGAGCATGTCCGGCATGAAGTCCGGCTGTTCAAGGGATTCGGATATGCTTCCTGTCCCTCCGCGATAGACCGGTCTGAGCTTTATATGCTCATTGACGCAGAGGAATCCCGTTCCCGTCGGTCCATAGAGGCATTTGTGCCCTGCGCCTGCGAGCAGGTCTATTCCCATCTCTGTCATGTCTATGTCCGCAAAGCCTGCCGTCTGAGCCGCATCCACTAGAAGGGCTATCCTGTTGTTCGTCCTGCTGTTGTTCGTCCTGCTGTTGTTCGTCCTGCTCTCGTTTTCTTTTCTTATCATGTCTGCTATCTCTTCGATGTCATTTATGCTACCTGTGAGATTGCTCGCATGGGTAACTGCCACGAGCGTGGTCTCCCAGTTTATGGCCTTTTGAATGTCCTTCGCATGCACAAATCCCTCATCGTCGCTGTCCACTATCGTAAGGCTTATGAAACCCTCTTCTTCGAGGAAGTGCAGAGGCCTCAGCACCGAATTGTGCTCCATGCATGATGTGACCACATGGTCTCCCTGGCTCAGGTATCCGTTTATGGCCATATTGAGCGCCTCTGATGCATTTTTTGTAAACACTGTCTGCATTGGGTTTTGAACTCCAAGGAGCTCAGAAAGCTCCATCCTTGCCATCAGTATCTCCCTGTTTGTCTCCTGAGCCATCTTATGACCGCTCCTGCCCGGATTTGCGCAGGTATTTCTCATGAATCCCGAGATAGCCTCAATCACTGATTGCGGTTTCGGAAAGGTTGTCGCTGAGTTATCCAAATATATCATGACATTTCTCCTTTTCTGAGACGCCAGAGTCTTACCTGAACGTCTCGAGCAATTTTTCAATTATATCTCCAAGCTGTGACCCGCTGTGATAGGTGATGCACAGTGTCCCGCTTTTTTCGCTTCCCTTTGTGTATACCTTTGTTCCCAGGCTGTCTTCGAGCTCCTCCAGGGCACTTTCGAGAAATATGTCCTTCTTCTGCCTCAGATCTCTACTCTGCTTTTCGGCTTCCCTTACGGAAAGCTTTTCGCTTATTATCTTCTCCAGCAGCCTCTGCTTTTCACGATCTTCCTTTATCCCGGCAAGCACCCTGGCATGGGCATCCGATATCTTCTCGTCTATCAGGGCCTTCTGGATATCAGGGCTAAGGCTGAGGAGCCTCAGGCTGTTTGCGATGTAGGGCCTGCTTTTTGAGAGTATCTCCGCAACCTGTTCCTGCGTATATTTCTTTTCTTCCATTATGCGCTTTATGGCACTTGCTTCCTCTATCTTGTTCAGGTCCCTTCTCTGAAGGTTTTCTATAAGCGCGATCTCTGATTTGTCCTCTCGGCTCCTCACCAGTGCCTTTATGGTCTTCATTCCTGCGATGACACTGGATCTGTATCTTCTCTCGCCTGCGATTATAGTGTATTTATCCTGGCTTTCATCCCTCGTAACTATTATGGGCTGAAGCAGGCCGTATTTCTTTATCGAGTCCGCCAGCTCACAGAGCTCGCTTTTGTCAAAGTGCTTTCTTGGCTGGGCTTCGTCCCTTATTATGTCTTCAAGGGCTATCTCTGTTATCTGGTTCATCTTAGATCAGCGGCTCCTTGTTCGGCTTTCCGGCTTTTCTCGGATACGCTTTGTCTGTCTTTCCATTCTTTCTTATTATTACTACCTTGTGGCTCAGCTCGCTGTGCGGTATCTCCACATCCACGACCTCTATTATCTCAGATTTCAGCACCTTCAGCGCTCTTTCGCTCAGCTTTATCTCATCCTCTACAGCCGGCCCCTTGAGGCATACGAAATATCCTCCGACCTTTACGTATGGGATGCAGTATTCAAGAAGCGCAGGCAGCTGAGCAACTGCCCTGGATACTGCCATGTCATAGGCTTCCCTGTGGTCTTCCATCCTCGCGCCTTCCTCGGCTCTCTGGTGAAGGCAAAGCGTGTCTTCAAGCTCGAGAGATTCACATACCTCCTGAAGAAACTTTATCCTCTTGTTGAGGGAATCGAGCAGAGTGAGATGAAGATCTCTTCTCATTATCTTCATCGGAAGCGAAGGAAATCCTGCGCCTGTCCCTACGTCTATTATGCTCGCTCCTTCCGGAAGCTCCACCTTCTTTTTTGCCATCTCCATTGCCCTGAATGCCGAAAGTGAATCCAGGAAATGCTTTATATATACTTCTTTTTCATCTGTTATCGCGGTGAGGTTCGTGTGCGAATTGTATTCGAGGAGCCTGTCCTTGTAGAGTGCAAAGTCCATGCACAGTTCTCTTGCGATCTTGTCGTTTTCCCTTGCAAGAAGTCCCAGCTTCTCAAGGCCGCTTATCAGTATCTCGTCGAGCACTTCCTGATCATATCTTATGATTTCCTTAGCTTCTTTCATCTGTGCCTCTCTTTCTCTGACAGGATATCAGTCCTGCGGATGGTAGCTTTCCATGGTAGGTTCGTTTTCTCTGTTATATGCCTGAAGGTATACGAGGAGCACCGATATGTCTGCCGGCGAAACTCCCGATATCCTGCTTGCCTGCCCTATGTTCAGCGGTTTTATGGCCTCGAGCTTCTGCTTTGCTTCGAGTCTGAGGCCGTCTATTGCTGAAAAATCCATGTCCCTTGGGATCATTCTCTTTTCAAGCTTTCGGTATGACTCAACCTGCTGTACCTGCTTCTTTATATACCCGTCATACTTGAGCTGTACCTCACACTGCTCAGTTACCTGCCAGTTGAGGCTTCCGTCGTACTTCCCGAGCTTTTTCAGTATCTCATAGTTTATCTCAGGCCTCTTTATGAAGTCTGCCAGGGATATGGTGTTGTTGAGCGGCGATGCGCCGATTTCCTCAAGCAGCCCCCTTGCCTCCGAAGGCTTTATCTTCTCTTCTTCGAGCCTCTTCATCTCTTTTTCTATCTCATATTTCTTCTCAAGGAATCTCGAGTACCTCTCATCATCCACGAGACCTATATCTCTTCCGATCTGAGTCAGCCTGAGGTCTGCATTGTCCTGCCTCAGAAGCAGTCGGTACTCCGACCTTGAGGTCATCATCCTGTATGGCTCATTGGTCCCCTTTGTGACCAGATCGTCTATGAGTACTCCTATATATGCGGTAGCCCTGTCGAATATAAGAGGGTCCATGCCGTCAAGCTTTCTCACGGCGTTTATTCCTGCCATGAGCCCCTGAGCCGCTGCCTCCTCATAGCCACTGGTGCCATTGAACTGCCCCGCACTGAAGAGATTCTCTACCGACATCACCTCAAGCGAAGGCATAAGGTGAAGCGGGTCTATGCAGTCGTACTCTATGGCATATGCAGGCCTCATTAGCTTTGCATTTTCAAGCCCTGTAACGCTGTGATATATCTCGAGCTGTATTTCATATGGAAGCGAGGTCGAAAATCCCTGGATATAGTATTCCTTGGTATCTCTTCCTTCCGGCTCCACGAAGAACTGGTGGCTCTGCTTTTCAGAGAACCTGACTACCTTGTCCTCTATCGATGGGCAGTACCTCGGGCCCGTGCTCTCTATCATGCCGCCATATACCGCCGAGCGGCTGAGGTTTTCTCTTATGATTTCGTGGGTCTTCTGGGTAGTCCTCGTAAGGTAGCATGGAACCTGATCCATTTCCTCTACCTTTTCCGTCATGAATGAAAATGGCACTATGTCATCATCTCCGTGCTGTATCTCCATTTTGCTGAAATCTATGGAATCTCCATGGACTCTG
>SAAM01000432.1 GCA_009929415.1 Clostridia bacterium
GCCTATGACATCAAGGCGCCGGAGATAACAGAATTCACGGACCTCATCGAGATAAGGATTCCGTTTGACCAGAGCTTTATAGAGTCAGGAAGCCCTGAAAAAAACGTCGGAGCAATGTATTATGACGAGGAGCTTGGCGAGTGGACTCCAGTCCCATTTGAAATCGACAAAGAAAGCTCAGAAGTAGTTATAACTGCGAATCACCTTTCGGTATATTCAGCATATACCATAAAAAATGAGAACAGCAGGACAGCTCAGATAATAAGCGTCAATTCGTTTCCGATGCTTCCGCCTGGAACCACAGAGGCATTTGAAGAAGTCATAGAAGAGGCCATGTCGAGTCAAATGACCCCGGGAAAGAAGGCTATGGAGCTTGGGCTTGGAATAACCGGAGACTGGATGAACATAAGTGGGGCGGCTCTGACTACGATAACCCAGACCATGTACGTATCAGAGTTCGCAGAGGGACTTGGAAGCGCATTTTCGAATGTCGGGCTTGCAGGAGCATTCGTACAGGCCGCATATGACTTCAGCAGAGGTGACGATACGGCGCTGTTCAACAACCTTACCAAAAATATTTCATATTTCAGCGTAAGCAGATGGGGAACCAATGCTCTGAACCTGGCATTTGTGGGAGTATATGCCATAGACTACTCGCTGAATAAATTTGCGACTGAGGCATGGGATGGAAGAAAGGAAATCTGGTACGAGGCATACAAGGAATATTACAAAAAAGAAAACCCGAGAAAATACAAAGAATGGTATAACAGATTTTACCAGATATGGCAGGAAAATAAGGACAGCAAGGATCCGAATGCAGTAAGCAATAAGATAAATCAGGCAATTGACGAATATACGAATGCATTCTGGAATCTTCCTGAAGAAGACCAGGCATTCTGGCAGTCAGAGATACAGAAAACCGGATTCTCAGGCGGAGGAGGCCTCAACGAACTTCTAAAAGAAGAGATATCAGCTGCTGCAAAAGTCGAGCTCATAGCTGTTATGCAAGAGACCGTATTTTACAGGCTGGAGCAGAAAATAACTGCACAGCTCATGGAGGACTACAGAAAAGAGCTCATAAACATAAAGAACTATCTCAACAAGAGAGTTGATGTACTAATAACTGAAAATGTAAAGGAAAACGAGACTGCTGAGTATGCAGGGTATACAGTGAGATTTGCCCCTCTTGGAGAGAATGCGAACAAGGCCAACTGGACTGGAAAAATAAAGGAAGACGGCACACTGAGGACTGTGTTAACGCCGCTTGGGCACATACAGTCAGGCGCGCCGGACAAACTGCTGCTGTTCGAACCTTCCTCAGACCCGGATACGGATGAGCCGATAAAGGAGATTCCGTTCAGGATATCATTCCCTGAGACCCGCATAAACCTCAAGGAATCAAAGCCGACCATGGATGAGATTTCAGGGAGCTGGTCCGAAGTTCATATGGATTTCCCTAATCCACCGGTAGTAGAGGAAACTGCAGAGGAAAGCGAGTGTGACATCAATGCCGCTATAGCAGAGATGATAAGGATAGCAAAACTGAGCTGCAGCTTCAATATACAGAAGATTGACGAAGAAAACGCTACTCTCGTATTTGGCGTAAAAAGCGGAGTAAACAAGGAGACTGGAGAAAGCCTTGACGTAGAGCCTTCAGATCCTTTGAGCGGGCCTTCGACATACAAAGACGGCGTATTCACATCCAAGATAGATGTGGAAGGGTCAAGCATTGAAATGAAGCTTAACATGAAAAAGACGCCAGAGGGAGAGATCACATTTGAAGGAAATGGCGTGATGACGATTGTAAATGAAGGAAATACTACTGGAACAATTGACATCAGAATGGTTGGAAAGAAATAGGCATATTTTGAAAATATTGAGAAAAAGGAGGA
>SAAM01000433.1 GCA_009929415.1 Clostridia bacterium
AGACCTCGAAGTTGTTCAATACTAAGTTCAGGACTTACCATCTCGAAAAACCTTTTCTGGTACATGTAGCGGGCTATTCCTAAACGAGTCTCCTCATCGGAATAGATTTCCATTTGACGAAGCAGATTTTTCGACGAATAGGTTCCAGCATATCCTGAAGAATAAAAACGGATTCCCATCTCCCCTGTCCAAACTACAAGACAGCGGCTTTCGGAAATCCTTTTAATTGCTTCATGGGTGATTGAAATTCCTGGCCCCAACATCAGAAGACATAGAGTCTCTATCGGGATGGGTACTACCCTATCAAGATAATGAAACCCAATTGACTTCTGATGCTGGTCGATCGTTCCCTTCTCAAAATAGAGATATGACCAGGAATCTTCAAACTTTGGGAGTACTTGAAGATTCACATTTTTCATGACTAAACCTTTTTGATCATCATCAGACCACAGCCAAAGGACTTGGACTTGCCTAACCCTTGGCATAGAGTCCTATTGAATAACCCAGAATCTGTTACAGTCAAAATGCCACTATAATCGATTACACCCATTGTAATTTTGTTCGTATCCTTTTTTGTAGTAATTTCAAATCGTTGATACCCTTCGACAATTACTGAACCTTTCGAGACTGCAAAGCCATTTTGTTCAGAACGCTCAGAAAGCCATTGAAACGCACATGCTTGGAGGATTTCTGCGTTTGTAGATCTTTCAGCTTCAGGAACTGTTTTATTCTTTGCAAGCGCATCCATATATACATCTTCCCGCTTTCTTTTCTTTGAACCGGGCCCTTCCGGCATTTTGGTCACAACCGGATTCACCCTAAGATTGAAGTGCAGTTGTGTACCGATAACAATCTTTGGTTTATATGATTTGATCGCTATCTCCCAAGAATTCAGACTCTCCAAGGGCTTTCTGTTTGAAACAACAAAGAACTGTTGAAAACCTTCAGCATCGAAGCGTCGATACAAGAAATCCCTTTCGGCTTCTTTGTCAAAGGGAAACAGACCCCAGATAAATTTATGCTCCTCATAGATGTTTCCAGCCTGTATAGGAAGATTACCTTCAGAGAGCGCACTGCTAATTGGCCTTCGTATTCTGCTGAAATACATCTTCACCTCCTACATATTGAACCATTTCAACCCTTTCACCATACTGCCAATTCCTCCTGCTGACCAACCTATCCCGCTTGGTAATCAGATGCATCCCTCCATCCTTTCTGCCAAGCGCAGCATCTGAGTACAAGAGAAACTTTGCACTGCTGTCAATTTTCCCGAGCAATTGCAACAATTCTAGATTAACCATAGGCTTAACCACTGCATCACGAACAAGTTCAGCGTCAATGATTTCAGCCTTGAAGGGAAGCGCGGGCGGGCAAGATTTTCTACCTAGATAGGGAGAAAATTTTGGCAATGACAATGCTTTCTGAATCTCAACTAATTCAGACAATCCTGTTGCACTCCACAAAGCTACCCGATAATACGCATCCATTCGGTAATCCCTCGTAGAAATTATTGTGTTCTGCTTTTTGAGTGACAATTCATCCTTTCGAGTAGCGACTGTCCGATGCTTCAATTGAGTAGCCGGAGGCACCTGTATTGTGTGAAAATCTCGCAACAGATGTCCTGGTTGGAGAACCAGTATGGCTGTGCTTAAATCATCATCAAGCGCCTTGAGTCTAGTTTCATCATTCCTCTTGATACCCAAGGAAGCAGCCACCAGCCCAAGCACAGCCGATTTTGATGGATACGAGTATGTGGGCCTATATTCTCCAACTGCAACATCTCCAAATGAAGCAAAAGGACCATACAAATCAAATACAAGATATGCTGCCATATCTCACTCCTTGACGCAGAACTGTAAAAGTTCCGAAAAAGACCCCTTACCGGATA
>SAAM01000055.1 GCA_009929415.1 Clostridia bacterium
ACAAGGGCATAGCCAAAAGAGCTATACTGGCAGTCGGCAAGCAGGATACAGACATAGAAAGTATGACAGCGCTCGACCCTGATATATACATCTTTGGCGCAAGCTCAGACCATATGATAATGGACATGACAAACTCAAAAATCGACTACAAGGTAGGAGACACAGTAAGATTCAAACTCGGATACGGAGCACTACTCAAGCTTTCAACAAGCAAGTATATATCGAGAGTGTACGTATAATCCCCTATAATCCTGTAATATAGCCCCGGAACGCTCAATCCGGGGCGATATAAATACAAATAAATATTTTATTAATAGGTTATTTGACAGAAACTTTAACAAGGGTGTATAATAGTACATATTAAGAGAAAATCAAAATTGAATATATTCAATTGGTCGACAACAGTCGATAAAAGGGAATCGGGTGCAAAGCCCGGACAGACCTGCTGCCGTAATAAGCGAGCTTTTTGCAAGGCATAGCCAACCACTGGGAAACTGGGAAGGTGCAAACAGCGTTAGAGCTTAGAGTCGGAATACCTGCCATTTGAATTGCGTTAAAATACTTCACAGGGAATTGAGGTGCGCAGATATACTTATAATCGGGTAAACCATGACAATTGGTTGTATTTTTTACTTATCTGATATTCAGTACTCTGACTTCACTATGTGGATTCAGAGTTTTTTTATGCCAAAAAAAGGAGGAAAATATGAAAAAATTGAAAAATGTTTTTTTGCTTATGCTGACAATGATTATTGTGATGTCACCATATTCAAATTCACTGGCTTATACGAGAAGTGACCTTGACTCAAAAATAAACGCAACATCTTCAGTTATATTAAAAACTGTTTCAAAACCGGAGGTATCTTCTCTGGGAGGAGAGTGGGTAATTTTGGGCCTTTCCAGAGGCGGAATAAAAGTACCTGAAAAGTATTATGAAAATTATTATAAAAAAGTTGAAGAAACAGTAAAATCTAAAAAGGGCATTCTTCACGATAAAAAATATACAGAATATTCAAGAGTGATACTTGCTCTTACAGCAATAGGAAAAGATCCTTCTAATGTGTCAGGATACAATCTTCTTGAAAAACTTGCAGATTTTGAGAAAGTAACATTGCAGGGAATAAATGGACCAGTATTTGCGCTTCTGGCTCTTGACAGCGGTTTATATGAAATCCCATTAAATAGATCAGCAAAGACACCGGCTACAAGAGAACTTTACATTGACTATATACTGAAAAGACAGCTTTCAGATGGAGGCTTTGCGCTTTCAGCTAAGACTGCAGATACTGATATTACCGCAATGGTACTGCAGGCACTGGCAAAATATCAGGAAAGAAAAGATGTTAGGCTGGCTACTCAGAAAGCTTTAAGCTGTCTTTCAAAAATCCAGAAGTCAGATGGAGGTTTTGAAAGCTGGGGCAGCGCAAACCTTGAGAGCAGTGCTCAGGTTCTGACTGCGCTTTGTGAACTTGGAATTTCGGACAAGGACAGACGTTTTGTAAAAAACGGAAAGACTGTCACAGACAATGTGCTCTCGTATCATACAAAAAATGGATTTCTTCATATAAAAGGTGGCAATGGAAATACTCTGATGGCTACAGAGCAGGCCTTCTATTCGCTTGTTGGCCTTCAAAGAACACTGGATTCAAAAACATCTCTCTACAGAATGGATGAAAAGGTAACGAAATGAGAAAAAGATATTTAGCAATAATAATTATGCTTTTGATATTTTCTGTATCTTTAGTACTTACATCCGGTTGTTCAGAAAATGACAAGTCAGAAAAAAGTACGATTAAAACAGAAGAAAGCATCGGAACTGAAGAAGAAAATAAATCACTCAAGGAATCAGATACAGAAGAACAGAATACAAATGAAGCAACTCAAATTGAAAGCCAGAAAAAAGATGAGTCTACTGCTGAAACATCTCCTGAAACATCTCTTGAGGCTAAAATCGGGAAGAATGACGTAAATACAAAATCATCAGTTCAGGGACCTCCACCGGTAGAGCCGCAGGAAGCAATAATCGAAGAAAAACTCTTAAGCTGTGTGATTTCGATAGAATGCAGTACCATACTTGATAATATAGAAACCTTAGACCCTGATAAAGCTGGACTTGTACCCGAAGACGGTATAATAATGCCGGCCCAGGAAATAAGCTTCAACGAAGGAGAATCAGTATTTGACGTTCTTCAGAGAGCGACAAGAGAAAACAAGATTCACATGGAATTTGAAGACACACCGGTGTATAACTCGGCATATATAGAAGGAATTCATAATCTTTATGAATTCGACTGTGGAGAACTTTCGGGATGGATGTACAAGGTAAATGGCTGGTTCCCGAACTATGGATGCAGCCGATATCAGCTTAGTGACGGTGATGTCATCGAGTGGGTATATACCTGCGACCTTGGCAGGGATGTTGGAAGCGAGGTATCACAGTAAAAATGACAGATGAATTTTCAAGATTTCACCCGGCAGTAAACGGGACTTACTTTATTTTTATAATAGGTTTCTCAATGTTCCTCATGCATCCGTTATGTCTTGCAGTATCACTTTTAACAGGTCTTGCATATTCCGTTATTTTGAATGGAAAAAAAGCTGTAGCGTCAAATATGAGATTTATGCTTCCCATGATGATTATCACGGCGATTATAAACCCTGCCTTCAATCATGAAGGAGCAACAATACTGATGTATCTGAGTAACGGGAACCCGGTAACTCTCGAATCCATTACATATGGAGTTGCAGCAGCAACGATGCTGATGTCTGTCGTAACATGGTTTTCATGCTATAACGTGGTTATGACATCGGATAAGTTCATATATATATTCGGAAGAATAATACCGTCTCTGTCTCTTATATTCTCCATGGTACTCAGATTCGTGCCAAGATTTAAGGTACAGATAAAGGAAATAGCTCATTCGCAGAGATGTAGAGGCAGAGATGTGTCATATGGAAGAATAAAAGAAAGACTTCAAAATTCCATGATGATTATGTCTGTAATGGTCACATGGTCACTCGAAAATTCTATAGAGACTGCAGATTCTATGAAATCAAGAGGTTATGGACTCAAAGGGAGAACTGCATTTTCTATATTTAAGTTCGACACAAGAGATCTGATTGTACTTATAAATATACTTATTTTTTCAGGAATAACAATGATATGCGCAGCAAATGGCATTCTCAGGTTCAGCTATTTTCCTTTAATGAAGGGAACAAAAGCTGACGTTTCAAGTCTGGCAGGATTTGGATCATACTTCTTGCTTTGCGCTGCACCGATTGTTATAAATATATGGGAGGGATGGAGATGGAAACATACTCAATTAAAAATTTAAGCTTCACATATCCTGATCGGACGTATCCAGCCCTTTCTCGAATTAATCTGGACATACAAATCGGTGAATTCATAACTATATGTGGAAAGTCCGGATGTGGAAAGTCCACTCTGTTGAGACATCTCAAGACCGTGCTTTCTCCACATGGAATAAAAACAGGTGATGTATATTTTGAGGGAAAGCTGCTTTCAGAAACAGGAAAGCGCGAGCAGAGCTCACAGATAGGATATGTACTTCAGTCTCCTGAAAATCAGACAGTTACTGACAAGGTATGGCATGAACTGGCATTTGGGCTTGAAAGCCTTGGAATGGAGACTGTACTCATAAGAAGAAGAGTAGCAGAGATGGCGAGTTTTTTCGGGATACAGGAGTGGTTTCACAAAAATGTAAGCGAGCTTTCGGGAGGTCAGAAACAGCTACTCAGCCTTGCGTCAATTATGGCAATGCAGCCAAAAGTGATTGTGCTGGACGAGCCGACAAGTCAGCTTGATCCAATAGCCGCATCTGACTTTATAGAAACAATAGCAAGAATTAACAGAGAGCTCGGCATAACGGTTATAATGACAGAGCACAGGCTCGAGGAAGTGCTTCCGCTTTCAGACCGGGTGATTGTGATGGATGATGGAAAGATAATATCGGATGCAAATCCATCAGAAACCGGGAAAATACTGAGTGACCTGAAGCACAGCATGTTCAGGGCAATGCCGTCACCTGTGAGGATATACTCGGGAGTTCAGATGGGAGAAAGATGCCCAGTAACTGTCAGAGAAGGAAGGCAGTGGCTCAGTGAGATATCAGGAAAAATGAAATTCAAGAGCGTGAAGAAAACAGACAAGGCTGAAACTTTAAGCTTGTCAGAAAGAAACAGCCTGAAAAAAGAGGATATAGCTGTGGAGCTCAGAGAACTGTGGTTCAGATACGACAGGCAGCTTCCTGACACGGTAAAAGGGCTGTCTCTCAAAATTAAGAGGGGAGAGTTTTACGCTGTGATGGGTGGTAACGGTACAGGAAAATCAACCACGCTCTCACTTCTGTCAGGCGTATTAAAACCATACAGAGGAAAAGTGATCATAAACGGTGAGGAAATCGGGAAGATTCCGCATTCAGCAAGGTTTGATGGTTTGCTTGGAGTCCTTCCACAGAATCCGCAGACTCTGTTCCTTAAAAAAACGGTGTACGAAGATATGAAGGAAACTTTTGGAAATACAAAACTTGAAGCTGCAACTATGAATGAGAGGATAGATGAGGTATGCAGGCTCTGTGAACTGGAAAATCTGCTGGAGTCACATCCATATGATCTTTCGGGTGGAGAGCAGCAGAGAGCAGCCCTTGCGAAAATACTTCTTATGGAGCCTCAGATACTGCTGTTGGATGAGCCGACAAAGGGTCTGGACGCTCACTTTAAGAGCAAGCTCGCGTTGATACTCAGGAAACTCCAGAAAGCAGACACCACAATAATCATGGTTTCACATGACATTGAATTCTGTGCAAGCCACGCAGACCGGTGCGGAATGTTTTTTGATGGAGATATAGTTTCTGAAGATATTCCGGTAAAATTCTTTTCAGGAAACAGCTTCTATACTACTGCCAGCAACCGTATGGCAAGGCATATAATTCCAGACGCTGTAACAGAAGATGATGTGATAATGGCATTTGGAGGAACACTCCCGGAGAATGAGCGGAATATAGAAGAATTTGAATACAGAAAAAAGCGAAGACCGCCATATGATGAAGAAATCACAAAATCAGAAAACAAAGTACAGATGGATGTTGAAAAACGAGGGCTATCAAAGAGGACTGTTGCTGCATCTATAATGATACTTGTAGCAATACCATTTACAATCTGGTTTGGGATATATTATCTCGATGACAGAAAATACTACTTTATAAGCTCAATGCTTATACTTGAAACCCTTATTCCATTCATGATGGTGTTTGAGAGCAGAAAACCACAGGCAAGGGAACTGGTCATAATATCTGTAATATGTGCCATAGCAGTGGCAGGCAGAACGGCGTTCTTCATGATACCACAGTTCAAGCCAGTCGTTGCGATAGTAATAATTGCAGGAGTCTGCTTTGGAGGAGAGGCAGGATTTCTGGTAGGAGCGGTGACAGGCTTTGTCTCAAACTTCTTTTTCGGACAGGGGCCGTATACTCCATGGCAGATGTTTGCATTTGGAATCATAGGATTTCTTGCAGGACTTCTTTTCAGAAAAGGACTGCTTCTCAGAGATAAAAAATCGCTCTGCATATTTGGGGGTATTTCTACGTTCATTATATACGGCGGGCTAATGAACCCGGCGGCAGTAATAATATTTCAGGAAAAGATAAACTTGGATATGATACTTGCCTCATACTTAACAGGGATGCCGTTCGATCTGGTGCATGCAGCATCAACGGTTATATTCCTTTATTTAATAGCAGAACCCATGCTTGAAAAACTGGACAGGATTAAACAAAAATACGGATTGATTGAAAATTAATTTTAAACAGGAGGAAAAATGAAAAAAAGATTGAAAAACCTAATATCGCTGATGCTTGTCATGGCCATGATGATAACGGGCGCAGGCACAGGATATGCCGAATTAGGAGACTCTTCTCAGGAAGATCCGCAGGTTCAGAGCCAGAAGGAAGTACTGATTCCTGACATAAACACATTTACGACTACACCTTCAGTAATGACTATCCAGGTAGATGGAATAGAGTCTATACAGAAGAACATAGTGGAATTGCACGAAGCAGATTTTCAGGAAAATCTGTCCGCACTGGACTTTCTGAAAAATACTCTTGACAGCAGGTCAATATCTTATAATGTACAGCCAAGTCCATATGGAGACTATGTGGCTTCTATAGATGGTCAGGATTCCGGATATTTCGGAGGCTATGACGGCTGGATGTATCAGGTAAACGGGAATTCACCCTGGGTCGGGGCAAGTGCTTATATAATGGAGCCCGGAGATTTTCTCAGATTCTATTACAGCGGCAGCGCAGATTTTGGCAGCATTACGGAAATAGATACAGCAGCTCAGGAATTCAAGGTTACTATAAATCTTACTGGGGACAGATTTACAGAGAAGGCACAGTCAGCCGAAAACTGGGATATAGATACAGGTACTACAAATCTCACAATCAAAAATATAACATTGAAGAGTGACCAGGCAGCAGAGCTTACATTTTCGGGAAAACCCAAAGATGGAGAGCTCCTCATACTTCCAAAGCCTGAAGCACTTGAAGGTGGTGGAATCAGTGAATGGACTTCAGCAGTAAAGATAATGACAGGCTACAGGCCGTCTCTTGAAAGAGCCATAGATTATATTAAAAGCTCAAAAACTGAGTTCAGATATGGCGATGAGTGGCAGTTGATGACACTTTCAAGAGGAAATCAGAAGCCGTCAGCGGAAATACTGGAGGCCTATTATGATGATGTATACAACAAAATCACTTCCAATGAATCTTCATTAAGCATCGGCGATTATGTACGGATAATAATCGCCCTCACATCAACAGGCAAAGATGCAGAGGATTTTGCAGGAAAAAACCTGCTTGAAAAGCTGGCGGATTATGATGAAGTCTCAAAGTCTGGAATCTACGGACATATAAATGCACTGATGGCTCTCAAAAGTCATGATTATGTCATTCCCCAGAAAAGTGGGGTTGCGAATCAAAACGATGAACAGAAGATGGTAGACTACATCCTCAGCCAGGAGCTTTCTTCCGGAGGATGGTCATGGTCAGATGAAATGGATGCTGATACTACGGCAATGGCAGTTCAGGCGCTGGCACCTTATTACAGAACAGGCGATGCTGAGGTAATAGCAGCTGTAGATAAGGCACTCGCAAAACTTGCCGAACTTCAGAAACTGGACGGAGATTATGAAAGCTGGGGAAGCTCTAACTCAATGACTACTTCGCAGGTCCTTGTTGCAATGTGTGAAATAGGCATTGATCCCTTAGATGCTGAATCTGGATTTATAAAGGATGGCTCGTCACTGATAGATGGAATCCTAAAGTATCAGACAGAAAGCGGCGGATTCAAGTACAGACTTACAGACTTTGAAATCGGCAGTGGAGCAACAATCCAGGCGTCATATGCTCTTACAGCGTATGATAGGCTTAAAAACGGTAAAAACAGCCTTTATGACATGTCCGACAACGAACTAAGCTCTTATAAAGCACCATCAGGTTCAGGGGGCGATCCATCTCAGGGAAATCCTGAAGACGTAGTGACCGGAGATAAAGCTATAACGATTTCAATAGATAAAAGCAGCATAGGAAAAGGCTTTGTACTGAACACTACACAGGTAAAGATAAACAGCGGAGATACAGTATGGAAAGCTACCAGAAGAATACTTGATGAGCATAGAATATCTTATGAGGCTTCAGGAAGCAGTGACAGCATTTATATAAAATCCATAGCTGGAGATGGAGAATTTGACCATGGACCTAAAAGCGGATGGATGTATCTGGTAAACGGAGTAGCAGTAACAAGACCGGCAGGACAGTGTATTCTTACAGGCGGAGAAACCGTGCAGTGGAGATACACTAAAAACCTCGGTGAGGACATCGGACAGGACAATTCATCATGGGGAAGTTCTGCAGTGCCTGTAACAGGAAATGTAGTTGATGACTCAAGTCTAATAGTTAAGCCTCAGGCGCAGGTGACCAAAGGTGAAGCAAAAGCTGAGATAGACAAAACTCAAGTAGACAGCATGCTCAAGCAGAGCCAGGAAAAGAAACTGAACCAGCTCATAATAGAGCCGGAGACAAAAGACGGCGAAGCTGTAGAATCCATGTCAGTAATTCTTGAAAAAGCCTCAGCAGAGAAGATCTCAGCATCAGAAAAAGTTTCACTCAGGGTAAAAACCCAGTTTGGAGATATGATACTTCCAAATGATGCAATCAGAGAGATTGCAGGACAAACGGGAAATACGGTTACGCTTTCAGTGAAAAAGAACAAAAAAGAAGGAACGGATTTTGAGATAAAATCAGGACTCAATGTGCTGACAGATATAAGCTCAGGATTCATAGCGGTGCTTGCGCTTGACCAGGAATCGTCATATTCGACGGTAGCAGTGCAGATAATGCCAGACTCATCAAAGAAGATACTGATGAAGTCATCGGGAGAAGGCAGACAGCTTAAGACTCTTCTCCCAGGATCAGCAACGGTTACATCAATGCAAAATGAAAAGAGCTACGCAGACACCGAAGGCCACTGGGGAGCGTCTTCCATAGAGTTTGCATCAGCGAGAGGGATACTCAGAGGGACAGCTGAAAACCAGTTTTCACCGAATTCAGAAATGAACAGGGCGATGCTCGTTACACTGCTCCACAGATTTGATGATGAAAAGCAGGTTGAGGGAAGCAACTATGCAGACGTAAATCCATCCGCATATTATTCAAATGCAGCATTATGGGCAAAGCAGAACACGATAGTTCCTGCGGGTGGAAAAGACTTCACACCAGGCAAGAAGGTCACAAGGCAGATGCTTGCAGAGATGATATACAGCTACGCTGTATATTCGGGAGAAGCTTCACCAGACGAATCCGCAGTTGAATACTGCGTAAGCAGAGGAATACTTGTCGGAAAGAGCGAAGGCTCCTTAAGTCTTGAGGACACTACCACAAGAGCTGAGGTATCAGCGATAATTCAGAGATACGTTGCACAGACTCTGAAATAACATGTAATAAAAAAACAAGTTTAAAAAGATTTGAAAAGGCACAGGTATAAATAACACCAGTGTCTTTTCTTTTTCTATATTTCATTTTAAAAATCATGCATATATGTTAAAATGGTACATAAAGAAACGATTATACAGGAGAGTGTATATGAAATATATAGTGGCACTTGATCAGGGAACAACAAGCTCCCGCGCGATAATATTCGACCATGATCAGAACATAATTTCCACCAGCCAGAAGGAATTCACGCAGATCTACCCAAAGGAGGGCTGGGTGGAGCATGATCCTATGGAAATCTGGGCGACTCAGTACGGCGTGCTTCAGGAGGCTATGGCCAAAAAGAGCATAAGCTCTGAGGACATAGCAGCGATAGGGATAACCAATCAGAGAGAGACGACCGTAATATGGGACAAAAACACAGGAAAGCCAGTTCATAACGCCATAGTGTGGCAGTGCAGGCGAACCGCTCCCATATGCGACAGCCTCAAGGAGACAGACGGATTCGAGGACTACGTAAGGCAAAACACGGGTCTCGTCGTGGATGCATATTTTTCTGCGACCAAGATAAAATGGATCCTCGACAATGTCGAAGGAGCAAGAGAAAAAGCCGAGAGAGGTGACCTGCTATTTGGCACGGTAGACACCTGGCTTCTCTGGAATCTCACAAACAGAGAGGTATTCGTGACAGACTTCACCAATGCATCAAGGACGATGCTGTTCAACATAAAGACCCTCAGATGGGACGAAAAGATACTGAAGACGCTGGATATTCCAGCTTCCATGCTGCCACAGGTAAAAAATTCCTCGCTGGTCTACGGGTATGCCAGCCTCGGGCAGCAGGGACGAAAAGTGCCAGTCGCAGGAATAGCAGGAGACCAGCAGGCAGCGCTGTTCGGGCAGGCATGCTTTGAGCAGGGGCAGGCC
>SAAM01000434.1 GCA_009929415.1 Clostridia bacterium
AACCTCATAGTCATCCAGACCCTTGCCGCAAATCTCGGAAGCAGTCTTACGCCTGTGGGAAATCCGCAGAATCTTTTCATATATTCATTCTATGACATGGACATCGTGAACTTCTTTGAGATAACCCTGCCTCTCGTGCTTGTATCTACGCTCCTTCTGCTGATCCTCATCCTTAGAGAAAAAAATCATCCTCTCGAGCTTGAGATAAAGCAGGTAAAGATAGAAAGCATGCCAAAGACAGCAGTTTATGCGGCGCTTTTCGTGACAGTGCTGCTGTCAGTATTTCATGTGATTCCTTATATGACATCGGCCGCAGCGGTATGGGCCTGCGTGCTCTTCCTTGACAGGAAGCTGTTTGCAAAGGTGGATTACAGCCTGCTGCTTACATTCGTGGCTTTTTTCATATTCATAGGAAACATCTCAAACATGCAGGGAATAAGCGGCCTAATGAAATCATTCCTTGATACAGGAAAAAACACCTTCTGGGCCGGGCTCATATCGAGCCAGTTCATAAGCAATGTCCCCGCAGCCATCCTTATTTCAAACTTCACTCCATACTACAGAGAGCTGATCATGGGAGTGAACATAGGAGGCATGGGAACCCTCATAGCCTCGCTTGCAAGCGTCATATCCTACAAGCTCTACGTACAGCAGTATCCGGCAAAGCATTATATGAGGATATTCTCTCTCTACAACACTGCAGGCCTTCTCCTGATGGTGCCTTTTGCCATGTGGCTGATCGGATCCTGATGAATATGTCAGCAAAAATCATCAAATATATCCTATATATACATTTTACTATATATTCTTAATTTTTCAAATGATATAATGAACATATATAACTGACAAAGGAGAGCAGCAATGAACAGAATACAGAAAAGAAAGCAGGCAATCAAATGCCTTTATGCAAGCATGGCACTCATAACCCTTTCAATAGCTACCTTCATGATGAAACTCGTTATGATAGTATCCGCAGTTACAGGAATAATGTTTTTCCTAATCTATCTCCACCTTAGCTTCAAATACTGGAGATGTCCTTCATGCGGCGAGCAGTTTCCCGTAGTATATTCAAGGATGGACCAGAGGACCGAGTGCTGGTACTGCCTCGAATCAATTATAGAAGACTAATGCGTTAAATCTGTGATATAATGGGTAAGAATATGCTGAAGTGAACATGTCATGATTTGTGAAATCAGGAGGCATAGCCATGGATAACAAAAATAATGGTTTAGTTTCAAACAGCATAGTCGCTCTCATAATCGCGCTGGGCCTCATAGCCTCAAGCGCCATAGTTTCAAACAGCCTCATAGAAATCAAAGGGGCAAAGAACAGCATAATAGTGACAGGATCGGCAAAGCAGCAGATAACCTCTGACATGATAGTCTGGAGCGGATATTTCTCAGTGAAATCTCCGGTACTTGTAGATGCCTATAAACATCTCGAATCAGACAGAAGCGTCGTAAAGAGCTATCTGCTTGAAAAGGGCGTGCCTGAGGATCAGATAGTGTTCTCGGCTATCAGTACCTACACGACCAACAAGACCCTTCCAAGCGGTCAGTGGACAAATGAGATAGACTACTACAATCTCAGCCAGACCGTCACAATAAGCTCAAAGGACATAGAAAAAGTAACCGACATCTCAAGGCAGATTACAGAGCTGATAAACGAAGGAATAGAATTCCAGTCAAACCCACCGCAGTATCTCTACACTCAGATAGCCGACCTCAAGGTCACAATGCTGGCTGAAGCTACAAAGGATGCTGCAAAAAGAGCTGAAATGATTGCAGAAAATGCAAACAGCAGGATTGGAAGCCTTCGCTATGCAGATATGGGAGTGATACAGATAACTCCGCTTTACTCTACTGAAATCTCCGACAT
>SAAM01000435.1 GCA_009929415.1 Clostridia bacterium
GTTGACAGTTCCCATAACGGCAAGCTCCTTTTCACCATTTGTCCTGTATACAAGACCCTCGGCAAATATGTCAGCAGGTGCTGCAGAATATGAGAGATCTGAAAGTTCAACTCCGAATCTTCCTAGAAGCAGTTCAAGATAACCCTTCAACAGAAAATATGATGAACAGCCTGTTCCGCCTTTCCAAGAAAGAGAACCCGGGCCTGTAACGAAAATGGACATTTTTGCCTGCTCTTTATATGAGTCGGCAACAGAGAGGTCAGACTCTCCTAAAATCGAGTAAACATTTCCCAATTCAAAGAGTTTCAAATCTGACTGCTGGCGATTGACATTATATGCAATAACCTCCAAACCACTGAGCAACAGGGTTTGTCTCATGCAATTCAGATCCGAGCTGAGCGGATTGAGAATCCTGACCAGATTTGATTCCGGATAGGTCTTCAGTTTTGCGTAATAATCAGATTTAGTGAGAGAGTTGTTCATTATCTCAAAAAATCCATTCGACACCAGAAGATCTGCAGCCACATTCCTTACTCTTTCAGGATCCGGCTTAGGTGTTGTGTTTATTGAAGCATGAACACTTGAAGGCAATTCTATATTGTTATAACCGTAAATCCTGAGAATCTCCTCTACCACGTCGCACTCTCTGGTAACATCCACCCTGTATAGTGGAGCGAGCACTTCGACACCGGATTCGCACTTGCTTACAGTTTCGAAGTCCATATAATCAAGAATATCTGTTATTGCCTTCGATCCAATCTCCTTACCGATAAATGTCTCTATTCTTTTAAAATCAAGTGCGATTCTTGGCCTTTCGAATGGTTTAGGATATACTTCCTTAACTTCTCCCACCACTTTTGCGCCTGCAATCTCACTCAACAATATCGCTGCACGTCTTAAAGCGTACGGAACATTTTCAGGGTCTGCTCCTCTCTCATACCTGAATGAGGCATCAGTCTTCAATCCATGCCTTTTTGATGTCTTCCTGATAGATACCGGATTGAAATAAGCGCTCTCAAGAAAAACAGATGTTGTATTATCGGTGATACCTGAATCCAAACCACCGAAAACTCCGCCTATACACATTGGTCTGTTGACATTGCAGATCATAACATCTTCTGGAGAGAGCTCTCTCTCCACTCCGTCTAGAGTGGTGAACCTCTCTCCGCTTTTTGCATACCTAACCACAACCTTGTCTCCCTCAATCTTATCCCTGTCAAAGGCGTGAAGTGGCTGACCTGTTTCAAAAAGAATAAAATTGGTTATGTCAACGATATTGTTTATAGGTCTCAGGCCTATACTTTTCAAGGCTTTCTGCAACCACTCCGGAGATGGTGCCACCTTTATATCACTGAATGTAAGCCCGGAATATCTTGGAGCTCCCTCCAGTGCTTCCACCTCAATCTCCACGGCCTTTTTATCATTTTTCCTACTGAGTGAATCGAATGAGCTTATCTCCGGCATCAGCAACTTTCCACCATTACCATTCAGTCTGAGATATGCAGATAAATCCCTTGCAACCCCTATATGAGATGCGGCATCAACCCTGTTTGGTGTCAACCCTATTTCAAAGAGTGTGTCATTGCTCAGATTGAGGAACTTTCCGGCAGCAGTTCCGGGAACAGCGCTCTGGTCCAGGACCATTATCCCCTCATGTGAGGTCCCGATTCCAAGCTCATCTTCCGCACATATCATACCCATGCTCTCAACACCTCTTATCTTGGATCTCTTTATCTTAATCTCCTCCCCGTTGGAAAATGTCAGGCTTGTGCCAACCGTTGCCACCAGAACCTTTTGACCTGCGGCTACATTAGGAGCTCCACATACTATCTGTAATGAATCACCGCTCCCCACATTTACTTTTGTCACACTCAGC
>SAAM01000436.1 GCA_009929415.1 Clostridia bacterium
TTCAACAAGACAGAGATTGAGGGCGTGCTCATCATCGAGCCGAGGGTGTTCGGGGATGAACGAGGCTACTTCATGGAGACGTACAACAAGGCCGACTTCCACAAGGCGGGCATTACGTGCGAGTTCGTGCAGGACAACGAGAGCAAGTCCAGAAAGGGCGTGCTTAGGGGACTTCATTTCCAGAAGCAGTTCCCCCAGGCCAAGCTGGTACGGGTGACCAAGGGAGTGGTCTACGACGTTGCGGTGGATCTGAGGAAGGAAAGCCCCATGTATGGAAAATATGTAGGGGTGACTCTCTCTGCCGAAAAGAAGAGTATGTTCTTCATTCCCAGGGGATTTGCTCATGGCTTTTTGGTGCTCTCCGAGGAAGCCGAGTTTACCTACAAATGTGACGAGTTTTATCATCCTGAGGATGAGGATGGCATTAGGTGGGATGATCAGAGTATTGGGATTGAGTGGCCAGAGATTGGGATGGAATTTTGCTTGAGTGAGAAGGACAGCCTTTTGCAGGTTTTTAATAAGGGATGGAAGATTCATCTTAAGTGATAATTAACTATTTAAAAAAAGTTTACGTCTATATATCAAATCATAGTATGAAGGATTCTTATATTCATTCGAATTGAAATTGCAAACTGAGGTGTTTGTTCCCGAAAATTTTATGGATCTTGAATAATTTCTGACAGTCTGAAAGAGCGAAAATCCCAGATTCTTACTTCTTCTTAGAGGTTCAGATAATTGTTAGTTATATCTAAACGAATTATAAGAGATGATACATTGCCCAGCCTCATTTGTCCGAAGCTGGGCTTTTTCTATTTTAACAAATAACTTGAGTAGAATAATCCCTGACTTTAGACTACAAGGTAAACTACCTTGCAGTGTAGTTCAGAATAAATGGAATAGTTTAGAATTTGAGGTGATGAATGGCATTTAACTCACTAGTTACAGTATTAATGAGCACCTACAACGAACCTGTTGAGTATATTCAGGCTGCTCTTTCTTCTATCCTTAACCAGACCTATTCAAATCTGGAAGTTTTGGTTATTGTCGATAATCCACAAAACTTGGCAGCTATTTCATACCTTGAATCTTCTTCTAAAAATGATAACCGAGTAATTGTCCATATAAATGAGTGTAACAGAGGGCTTGTCTATTGTTTGAACTATGGAATCTCCATCGCCAAGGGCGAATACATTGCTAGGATGGATGCGGATGATATTTCTTTTCCTGATCGAATTGAACAAGAAGTGAAGTTTCTTCTTGATGGCAACTTCGATCTGGTTTCTACCGGTGTTGTTGCAATTGATGAATCGGGACTGACGCTAGTAGGGGAGAAGTTTCCCAAATATCAGTCTAATCGGAATTTGGAAAGACAAATGTACTATGAAAATCGTGTAGCTCATCCCACTGTACTTGTGCGAAAAAAAGTTCTCGATGCGTTACATGGCTATCGAACAATCAAATCAGTCGAAGACTATGATCTTTGGCTTCGCTTCCTTTCTGAGGGATATTCAATTGGATTTCTGGAGAAACCACTGTTGTCCCGACGAATCTCTCATGATGGCGTCTCACGATCGAATAGATTTGTGCAGTTCCTAGGAGCTGAATATGTTCGTTTGCTCTATAGGCAACGAAAGAAATCAGGTCGTGACGATCATTCGGAAGAGTATTACAATGCATTTCTTAAAAAACATCACTACTTTGATAAGAAGGCATTGGAGGCATATCATGCTTCTTACAAAGAATATTGCCTGGCTAAAGAGATGCTGAGAAACGGAAAGAAATTGACAGCATTCAAGCTTTTCGTTCATTCTACAATAGCTTCAAAACTTCGAATGAAGCACGTTTGGGTTATGAGCCGAAATAAA
>SAAM01000437.1 GCA_009929415.1 Clostridia bacterium
TACAGACCACAGTTCTACTTCAGAACAACAGACGTTACAGGTGACATCACGCTTCCAGAAGGAGTAGAGATGGTAATGCCAGGAGACGACGTAAACATGATAGTTGAGCTTATCACTCCAATCGCAATCGAAGAAGGACTAAGATTCGCGATCAGAGAAGGTGGAAGAACAGTAGGATCAGGAGTAGTTGTTGCAATACTTGCTGACTAATTTTAAGACCTTACAGGACTGAAAAATAATATAATGCTGCATATCTGACATTTGTCAGGTATGCAGTTTTTTTATGAAAAAAATTTAACGAAACATATTGATAACATATTGACAAGTTCATCAAAATGAAATATTATATAAGCATGAAGCGAATAATTTCACACATATGAAAATAAAAAGGAGAATAAAAATGCTTAAGGTGAACGAATATTTTGATGGAAAAGTAAAGTCGATAGGATGCAGCAACTCGGAGGGGGAGCTTACGGTTGGAGTTATGGCGGTTGGAGAATTCGTGTTTTCCACATCTAAAAAAGAGTTCATGACAGTAGTGAGTGGAGAGCTTGAAGTGCTTCTTCCAGGCGAGAGCGAGAAGAGAACAATAGGAAAAGGCGAGCAGTTCATAGTTCCTGCAAATGAAAAATTTGATGTGAAGGTTGCACAGGAAACAATATATACCTGCAGATATGAATAAAAGGGGAAAAAATGGAAAATCTCATATTTAACATACAAAAGTATTCTATTCATGACGGTGAAGGGATAAGGACTACGGTTTTCTTCAAGGGATGTCCTATGGAGTGCAAATGGTGTCACAATCCTGAAAGCCAGTCATATCGTCCGGATATGATGCATAATACAGAAAAATGCGTTCAGTGCGGTAGCTGCATGGCAAAATGTCCTCAGGAAGCAATATCCATAAAAGATGGAATAATTTCGACATCTGCTGACAGATGCAATTTCTGCGAAACCTGCACTGATGCATGCATAAGCAATGCGAGAGAAGTAGCAGGAAAGCCGTATACTGTAGATGAAATAATGAAGGAAATAGAAAAAGACAAGATGTTCTATGAGCAGTCTGGCGGGGGAGTGACTCTTTCGGGTGGAGAGGTAATGACTCAGAACATGGATTACATACTTGGGATACTGAAGAAATGCAAAAGGCTGGGATACCGTGTGAACATAGATACGTGCGGACATTCATCATTTGAAAATTTTGAGAGGATCCTGCCTTATGTAGACACTTTTCTTTATGATATCAAGCATATGGATAATGAGATTCACAGAGAGCTCACAGGACAGGGGAACGAAATGGTTCTTGGAAATCTCGAAAAGTTGAGTGAAAAAGGCGCGAAGATAAATATAAGGATGCCGCTGGTAGAAGGTGTAAACAGCGATGATGAGCATATTGGAAGAGTCATAGATTTTCTTAAGACGCTAAAGATAGAAAAGGTAAATCTTCTTCCTTATCACAACACGGGAAAAAGCAAGTACGAAAGAATGGGCATGAATTACGAAGGCGACAGCTACAGCGCGCCGGACATGGACAGGATGGAAGCGATAAGACTTAGATTCGAAAAAAATAATTTTAACGCCAGAATAGGAGGATAATTCTCATGGAAAGAGGAATGAACGAAAGAGTCAGGAAGCTGAGAAAACAGAGCATGGAGGCGGTGCCTCACATAGACATCGAAAGAGCAAAGCTTATCACGGAGGCTTATAAAAAATACGAAGGAAGCGTTTCTATACCTGAGCTTAGAGCTATAGCATTCAAGTACTACATGGAAAACAGGACGCTCTGCATAAACGAAGATGAGCTTATCGTTGGGGAAAAAGGAGATTCTCCGCAGGCTTCTCCTACATTCCCTGAGCTTTGC
>SAAM01000438.1 GCA_009929415.1 Clostridia bacterium
GTGGCTGATATATTCAATACTGAAAATCCGGCATATCATATACAGGAGGAATGTTAAGATGAAGCTGCTGAGGATGGGAGTTCCAAAGCCGAAAGAGATAAAGCATGAGCGTAACCGCGGCAGGGATATATACCTGTTTATCCCGGAAAACGGTAAGTTCAGCACCTATATTACAAACCGGTCAGGTACCCGGTGGTGGAAGGTAACAAGATGGACCCTTACCGGATACAGGGACACCGGAAAGCAGAATATAGATTTACTCAGGGTCAGGCCATTTTCCATTTCAGATGTCGAATGTAAAAAAAATGATGAACTGAGATATGTGTTCACCAATATACTCTATGAAAGAAAACCGATGGGGAAAACAGGTGTTTTCAGGGCACTTTGTGTTAATTTTGATAAAGAGTCCAGCGGCAGTTTTAAGGTATCAGATCCCGGTGTCCCTATTGAATCGATACTTGCCAACGCATTTGTTCTCAGAGAGACTGCCGACGGAAGGTCGGTATCGCCGCTGAAAAAACAGCAGACTGAAGATATTATTGCAGCTCTTTCGGCAAAAGGGGCATAACAGCATCAGGAGGCGTATATAAATGGATGAAGTAAAAAAAGCTCAGATATTGGATCTTATGAAAGATGCGGCAGACGCGCCTGTCTCACAGGAACCCGTTATACACAGAAAAGATCCGGATATGCCGGAACCGATTATTAAAACCTGGACCGGCTCCGAAAAAAGCCCTGAAGGGATACCTGGCAGGGAAACGAAATGCGGGGTAAAGCTTGTAAGAAAGGTTGTCAGACAGGGTGTCGAAAATCCTTTTGCCGAAACCTTTCTTGCGTCATTTGATGACCTTCCCCCCGAAACTTCTTATAAGGGAAGGGATATCGAATTTACCTTTGATGATCACGCCTATAAAGAAAAATTAATAAAGAGGAACCCGGAATTAAAAAATGTATTTAAGCGGCTGGAAAAGGAACAGACTCCTCTTCCGCTCGCAAGTATCATGGAAAATGAGCCGGAACTCTTTCTCTCCCCTGTTAAAAAAAACAAAAACCAGAAGGAAGATAAAAAACCGGCGTTCAGATTTGACCCGCAGGATCTTGCTGCAGACATGAGAAATATTAAGAAGGTACTCTCTGAATCATTTACTGAATTTCAGAGAGAGAGATACTCCCACCTTAAAGAGGAGGGGGTAAATGATCAGCAGGCCAGGAAGATGGCCCTTTCTGTTTTTATGCAAAAAATTCCTGCAGTGGCTGCCAGCAGTGCCAGACTTCAGGTAATGCTTCAGGGATCTGAGGAAGAAAGGGATCTGGCGGCTGCGATGATAATGGAGGCATGGAGCTCGGCGTTCGCTGATTACAGGATCTCTATAGACGATGATATAAGCGAGCTCACTACAGAACAGCTGCAGAAGATAGCAGACGGATACAGAACAGAAGCTGCGGATCAGTTTAAAAAGGCATCTGCTGAAACAAGTAAATTCCTCATGGATCATCAAAATGATCTTGGTCTTGTATTTCTGGCAGCCTTTTGCCCTCCGCTTTTCTTCATTGCTGTGATCCCGCTCCTTTTACCATTTGCAAAAGCAGCTTACACGGGTAGTAAGGCTTACGCAGAAGAGCGTAAAATATCAGGCATTCACAGGAAGATAGACGAGAGAGTGGAGATAGCTACTGCCGCCACAGTTTCAAGAGGCGTTGTCAGTGACTGGATCGAGTGTAATTTGAAAGGTGTTGCTCCTGAATTTATGCGGCAGATAAATGATTCCGGCGGAGACGGGTATCTGGATAAGCTGACAGAACGGCATATAAGGATAAGGGATATGATAGGATCCCTTTTTAAGAATAATTTTGAAAAGAC